>JANMLE010000594.1:0-2053 GCA_031372385.1 Planctomycetota bacterium
CGGTCAATTTGCGGATCACGTCGAACCAGAAGGGGGCTCCCAACCCCGCGAGGCCGACAGTGAACGCCAGGCCAATGATCCACGCGGCCCAAACTCGGCAATCAGACCGCCACTCCTGGGATTGAGACCCCGAGTCGGTCCCGCTCCAGCTTTTCGGGGGAGTCGATCCATAGGGAAAGTACGACCAGCCAAACGGAAACCCGGCCGAATTCAGATCCCTCAGATTCTTCTGACGGGCCTCGTATTGTTTACGAAGCTCTTCAACGGTGGGGGCTCCCGGTTTGCCCGCCGTTTGTGCGGCGTAGTCGGCCACGGCCTTGTCGGACGTCGCCGCGATTGTCGCGCTGAGCGTGGGGTTGTGGAGGTACGTTTCCACAATGTTCACGCAGTCGATGTTGAAGGCGACCGCCAGCACGAGCGCAACAATCGTCGCGACCATCCGCGCATTCTTGCGAAAGATCCCGGTGAACTTCTTCTCGGTGTTGGCATAACGGCGCGAGATCTCTGCGAAGACCAGCACCGAACGCTCGTTGAGGGCGACGAATTGCTTGCCGAGGTCCGTCAGTTTCAGTTCGTCCAGCAGCGCCGCGTTCGACATGTGAATGAGCGCCTCGCCGTCGGGAAATCTCTGCTTGATCTGTTCGACGGCCCCGACCACCGCCGTCGTCGCTGTGGCCTCGTCCATGTTCAACTCGGCCACGGCAATCCGCGCCAGGTCTTTCCGCACGAATTCGTCGACCATCTGTTTGAAGAGCGTCGCACGCTCACCCAGCCACTGTCTGAGGAACGCCGCCAACAGCGCCGGGCCGTTCGCCAACAACCAATGCAGAAACTCCACAATCTTCGTGACCACCGTCGCCACCGCGAGCATGGTGATGGCAAACGCCAGGGCCGCATCAAGCAGGGGCATGGGAACGTTCCTTGAAAGTGAGAAGGTTGGCCAATGGGGTCGGATTTCAGCGTGTGAACAGCCAGAGATCGCGAATCGGGATCTCATGCGGGCCGTGTGCCGTTGCAGGCGGGATACTTCGAGCAACCATAGAACTGCGATCCGGCTTTGCTTCCCCGTTTGGCTGTTCTTGGCACCATCGGACTTCCGCACTGCGGGCACGTCTGGTCATTCACCGCCGGACCGGTCGCGGCGACCGGCTCAGCATTGGACTTCGCCGGCTGGACGCTCTGAATCAGTCGCGCCAGCTTGTCGCCGTCAATCAGTTCGATGTGATTCCTACCCGCGAATTGCACGGCATCCCTGGAGAATGTCCCGGAAGTCACCACGATGCCCCACTGGGCTCGTTCGCTGGTCACAACCCCCAGCAGTTCGCGAACAGTCGCCACACCAACCTGCCACGATTTCCAATGCTTGCATTGAACCAGTGAAAGCTGGTTGTCCTTTCTCAGACGAATGTCGACCCCGCCGTCACCGGACGCCCGGCCCGAGTGCTCGACCGCATACCTCTGGCGACGGAACGCTTCGCAGAGCAGCTTCTCGAATTCACGCCAATCCAGGTCGCGAATGTCCCCGCGGCCCTGAACACCGTCCAACCGCCGGCGATTCGCCAACTTCGACATCTCAGCCGCTCCCCAGATCAACAACACCAAGCCCCCGGCGTACGGGGCGAAAGCCTTCGCCATCAATCCAAACGGCGCGGCAATGAAGTCGGCGGGCTTCTTGTTCTTCAGGGTGTCTCCGTCCTTCACCATCGGCCACCACCACGGTGCCAGCCAGCCCAGCGTGACATACACCACTGCGGCAAAGATCGGCCCGACAAACCACGGCATCGTCTGAAAAATCTGAAACATCATTTCCACGCCGGACGGTTCATCACGTCGCCGAGCCATACTGTTCATCCCCCTGATAAAACGGGACGAAACGCCCCTGCTCTACGGATTCCACGATTCAGATGCGCGACTTGGCCACTGAGGGACAAGCGGTGAAATGCAACAATTCGTGTTCCAACCCCACGGCTTCTCCGCAGACTTCGAAGCCGTGCCACAAGACAAACTGATCAGGACATTAAGGAACTGGCTCGAAACAACTTCCCGGATTGAC
>JANMLE010000615.1:0-5681 GCA_031372385.1 Planctomycetota bacterium
CCAACGCGAGCAGGGAAACAACCGCGGGGATCGCGAGGCGCGACGCTGTCTGAGTCGGCCGATTGCGAAGCATCATCAATGTCTCCCGGCTGTCGTCTTGAACCATTGTTACGATCACCAATGACGTAGGACGGATTTTCAATCCGTCCAGCGCTGACGGACGGATTGGAAATCCGTCCTACGGGTTGATGATCCCGCCGACTGACTTACCGATCGGGGATCGGCTGGTTCAGCAGCAACGCTTTCACAAATCGGACGGATGGCGATCCGAACGAGATCGTGCCGTCGTGGTAGCGTTTCAAGGAGAACGTGTCGCCCCACGCGGTCTTGGCGGCGTTGCGCAGATCCCGGTGTTCCTGGTAGCCGACGAAGTAGGTCGACAGTTGCGTGGAGGTCACCTGGGCGCGGGTCCATTTGCCGGCCGCTTCGCGCTCCTCCTGAAACGTGTCGTGCATCATCAGGCGCATGGCGTCTTCGCGGAGGATGCCGTCCACGTGGACGGCCTGGTCCAGGATCGCGTTGGAGATGACCCGCAGATACCACTTGAGCGTCACCAGTCGCATCAGCGGGTCTCGGTCAAGAAAGCCCTCTTCGGACATCATCTGTTCGGTGTAGACGGCCCAGCCTTCGATGAAGACGCCCGATGAGAGCAGCGCCCGCAGGCGGTTCGAGCTGCGGTTTGCAAATGCCAGTTGCAGGAAGTGACCGGGCATCGCCTCGTGAACGGTCAGGTTGTGGATCGAGCGCCGGTTGTACTCGCGCAGGAACGACGTGCATTGGGCATCGGTCCAATCGGTGGGGAGCGGCGCCACGGCGTAGAACGTCTTCTGACCAACCTCCAGCGGTCCGGGGGAATCGCAATAGGCGACCGAGACACCGCGCTGGAATTCGGGCATGACGATGATGTCGAGCGGATCGGGCGGGATCGTGACCAGATCGCGCATGCGGACGAACTCGGTGGCGATCTTCATGGAATTCCGGGCGGCTTCGAGCACTCCGTCGCGCGGGGGAATGTCGGCGTTCGCCTTCTCCAGCGCGGTGGCGATCACCTGCTGCTGTTGTTCAGGCGTCGGCGTTTCGGGAAGGTTCGCGTTCGGCTGCAGCGTGCGGGCGATCGCGTACATCTCGGCGCGAACCCGGCGCAGTTCGAACTCGGCCCGCTCGCGGATGTCGGTGCGAGTCAGGCCGGTGGCGAGTGTGAAGGCGAGTTTCTCGTCGAACCGCTTGGCCCCCAGGCGGGCGTCGCCGCGCGCCTTCGGCAGCAGTTCCGCTTCCAGCCACTTCTGATGCGTCGCGACTTCGTCGGTCGTGACCGCGATCGCCTTCAACAGCCGCGCGCGATCGGCTTCGGACAGCTTGTCCAAGTGCGGGCGGACCATGTTGTCGATGATGCTCAACACGCCGCGGTTCTGCTTGATCGCGGTTTCGGCATGCACCGGGGGGACTCGCGCGGGATCGAGTGTTTCCCGGATCTGCGAGAAGAGCTTCGGATATTGCTCCAGCCGGGCGGTCACGCTGGCGAGACGTTCCTCCACCGGAGCGAACTCACGCGCCATCAAGCCATAGATCGCGCCGCCGGTCAGTTGCGTGTACTGGATCGGATTCCAGGCCCACTCCTGCAATGTGTCGAGCGACCACAGGTCTCCCTTCAGACTGTGCTCCAGCAACTGGTAGTCGACTTGGTTGTCCCGCGACAACTGGCTGCGGTCGATCAGCTTCAACTGAGCCAGGTGGCGGTTGCAGAACTCCCGCTGCCGTTGCCGGGCCGCGGCCGACACCTGGTCGAGTTGCCGGTCAAAGCGGTGATCGCCCAACGTGGTGGCGCTGCTGGGAGCGAGTGACGGGGATTCCTCGACGTACGATTCGGCCAGCCGCTGAAAGGCTTGGTCCATGGACTTCTCCTTCTGATCCGCAGCCAAGACAGCGCTGCCGATGAGAGACATCAGTGCGAACAGGAACGAGTCACGCATGGGGGGGCTCCTACGAAAATCGGCCCGATTGACCGGGTGTTGTCGATGACAATGTATCCCAACCCGCGCGGGAATCCGCAACATCGGCCGACAAGAGCAACACATGCAGCGAATCGACCTTTGGATCGGTGCATCATTAACTGTCGTAGCACGGACGCCTCGTCCGTGCGGCCCAATTCCACGGATGAACACGCATTGCCGCACGGACGAGGCGTCCATGCTACGGTTTGAGCTCGCCAATTCCCGACAGTCATTGATGCGCCGATCCTCAGATGCGGAAGAAGATCCGTTGCCGATACAGCCACCAGACGAACAGCCAGAACGCCAACAGCACGATGTTCGCCCTGACCAGCGGCACATACGGATCGCCGAGGATCTTGTACAGATCCTGCCCCAGATGCCGTTGCAGAGTGTCGCCAGTCCAGTTCCTGAGCAGTTGCGACAGCAAGTACAGAGCGATCGAATTCATGCCGGCCACCGTCAGCGGAAACGCCCAGCCGCGCCAGCCCGCCACATCGATCACACCGTAGAAGGCCGACAGCATCAGCAGCGTCAGGCCGGTGCTGTACAGCGTCCAACCGGGGGTCCAAATCCGCTTGATCAGCGGACAGATCCCCAGGAAATCGCACGTCCAGCCGATCGCCAGCAACAGCACGCCCGACGCGACGAGAGTCATCAGCGTTCGCACGCGGTTGGTCGAATTGCGGATGAACTGGCCGGTCATCAACCCGAACAACATCGTGACCAGCGACGGCAGAAAGTTCAGTGTCTGATAGCCTCCCTTGTTCGCCACGAACGCTTCCGTCCGCGGCAACAGGTTGAGGAACCAGACGTCGAATGTGGCCGCGGGATTAGCGCACTTCTGCCAGTGCGCGGCGAAGCCCGTCAGATAGGTCCAGTCCTGCGGCAGCCCGACCTTCGCAAAATCGAAGTCGGCCCCGACGACCGGCGTGAAGGCGAACCAGGCCCAGTATCCCGCCAGAATCCCCGCCGCAGTCCCGAGCTGAACAGAGCGCGGGCGATTCCAGAGCAGGAACAGGAACGTGTAGCCCAGGCCGATCTGAGTCAGCACGTTCATGAACGTGAAGTCGGTGATTGTCCTCCCGCCGGATGACAGGAAGATGCCGAGCAGAATCAACACGATCGAGCGGACCACGGCGTGACTCACCAGCCGCAGATACGAATCACCCGACTCCTGCCGCTTGGCATACGAATAGGGGAGCGACACGCCGACCATGAACATGAACGACGGCTGGATCAGATCCCAAAACGCACACCCGACCCACGGGACGTGATCGAATTGAAAACCGAGCCACCTCCACAGCGCACTGTCGGGGAACGCCTTGGCCGTCTCCGCGATGCCGAAACCATTCGCCGCCAGACAGATCATCACGAATCCGCGATAAGCGTCCAGCGAACCGAGCCGGGGGGAAGTCTCGGCATGCCGCGGGGGAGCGTGACTCATTCGTTAATCCATTTCAGTGGGCGGGGAGCAACCGGACCGAGCATAGACTTGCCACCGAGCCGTTGCAAATCGGAGTCGCTTGTGGTGTCGTGTTCGGCCCCCCAACGATCAGGCGAGCGGCAAGATCTAGCTTCCCCGCCACTGGGCTTGTCCCGGTGGCTCGACGGCTTCTGCACCACTCTTGGGCTCCAACAATTCGAGTAGTGCAAGAGCCGCCGAGCCACCGAGGTAAACTCGGTGGCGGGTAAATCAAGAGTTGCCGCCCGCCGTAACACAGAAGAAGAGGAACCCAGACATGGCGACAATCGATCTCACCGGAAAAACGGCTCTCGTCACGGGGGCCGGTCAGGGACTGGGTCGCTGCACCGCGACGACGCTGCATGCTTCGGGAGCGAATGTCGTCGTCAACTTTTTCGACGATCCCCAGGGGATGAATCGCGGACTCGCCGAGAAAACCGTGGAGGCTCTGGGCGAGCGGGCCATCGCCCTTGCCGCCGATGTCCGCAACGTCACCGAGATCACGCAGATGATCGATGAAACGGTGCGGCGATTCGGCCGACTTGACATCGTCGTCAACAACGCGGCGATCATTCGCGACCGGACACTGAAGAAGATGACCGACGACGAATGGCAGGCGGTCATCGACACCAACCTGACCGGCGTGTTCCAAGTCTGCCGCGCCGCGGCGGACCGCATCTCCGACGGGGGCCGCATCGTCAACATGGCGTCGATCTCGGGCGTCGTCGGCTTCTACGGACAGGTCAATTACTCGGCCGCCAAGGCGGGTGTCATCGCGATCACCAAGGTGCTGAGTAAGGAACTGGCGCGGCGCAACATCACGGTGAACGCGGTCGCTCCCGGCGTCGTGCTCACCGAGATGGGCAAGGCGATCCCCGAAGAAGTCCGCGCCGGCATGATCGCCCAGATCCCCCTCGGGCGATTCGGCGAGCCGGAAGAGATCTCCAACGTCATCCTGTTCCTCTGCAGCGACCTGGCCAGCTACGTCACCGGACAGACAATCCACGCGAATGGAGGATGGCTGGGGTAGGGAGGAGACGGACGGACGGAGATTGCAAATTGATAATTGCAAATTGCAAATTGGATCGCCGGACCACCTCCAGCCTTCTTCCTCCTGACTTCTGAATTCTGAATTCCCTCCCTGCCTTCCAAAGAAACCCGACATGCACCCCGGACGTCTGGCATCGCTGCTTTGCTCGGCTGACGAGGCGGTTTCGCTCGTGGGTGACGGCGTGACGGTGGTCAGTGGCGGGTTCGTCGGCGCGGGACATCCCGAGGGGCTGACGGCAGCGCTCGAACGGAGGTTCTTACGCGAGGGACATCCGCGCGATCTGACACTGGTCTATGCGGCGGGCCAGGGGGATGGCCAGTCGCGCGGTCTCAATCATCTGGGCCACGAGGGACTGTTGCGGCGCGTCGTTGGCGGACATTGGGGTCTGGTCCCCAAAGTCGGGCGGCTGGCGATCGAGAACAAGATCGAAGCGTACTGCTTTCCGCAGGGGGTGATCTGTCATCTGCTGCGCGACATCGCCGCCGGACGGCCGGGCTGCATCACGCATGTCGGGTTGGGAACGTTCATCGATCCCCTCCAGCGCGGTGGTCGCATGAACGACGTGTCGCCCGAGGATCTGATCGAGCGGATCGAACTGCTGGGCAAAACCTGGCTGTTGTACAAGGCGTTTCCGGTTCACATCGGGTTGATCCGGGCGACCGCCGCCGATCCGCTGGGGAACCTCGTGATGGACGAGGAAGCGATGCTTGGCGAACTGTTGCCGATCGCCCAGGCGGTGCGGAATTGCGGCGGCCGCGTGCTGGCCCAGGTGAAGCGACTGCTCGACGAACCGGTCGTCCCCAACCGGGTCCGCGTCCCCGGTGTCCTGATCGATCGCATCGTCATCGCGGGCGAGGGCGAACACGATCAGACGTTTGCCGAAGTGGACAATCCGGCCTATTACACTCCGCGGAGTCTTGCCGAAGGACGGGACATTCACCGCAGTGCGGCACCGATGCCGTTGGACGAACGCCGCATCATCGCGGTCCGCGCCTGCGACGAACTGACGACCGGAGCGATCGCGAACCTCGGAATCGGAATGCCGGAAGGGATCGCGCGGATCGCGGCCGAACGGGGGTTGCTGGACGCCGTGACGCTGACGGTCGAGAGCGGCCCGATCGGTGGAATGCCGGTCGGCGGCTTGAGCTTCGGCGCGTCGGTGCATCCGGAAGCGATC
>JANMLE010000680.1:0-2001 GCA_031372385.1 Planctomycetota bacterium
AGGTCAATCAGGCGCGGGCCGTGACGGGAATTGTCGGCAGTCTTCTGGGAGGCTGGATTGCCACGTTCGTCGGCCGGCGGTTGACGTATGCCCTCGTCAGCGCCGCCTGCCTGTTCATTGCCCAGTACACGTTCTGGTTCAAGGTTCCGACGGACTGGGATTTCCTGTTTTGGGTCGCCGGTCTCGGCTTCTTCAGCGGCATCTACTTTGGCTGGCTGCCGCTGTTCCTGCCGGAACTGTTTCCGACGCGAGTCCGCTCGACGGGCGCGGGCGTCAGCTTCAACTTCGGCCGCATCCTGACCGCCATCACGGTCTTCGCGGCCGGCATGCTGATGGAGGTCTTCAAAGGCGATTACGCCCGCATCGGCCGGATGACCAGCCTCTTCTTCGCTCTGGGAATCGTCGCGGTCTTCCTGGCTCCGGACACTAGCCGGAAGGAGCTGGAAGACTGAGTTCCTCCGTCATAGACTTCTTCAATTTGCAAAGTCAGTAGTTCCAAGTTCGCAGATTTCGCATTGGCATTTACTCCGAAGCCGATTCCATTTGTGATCATCATGGCCAAAAAAAACAGTTCCCGGCACCGCGTTGAAGCTCCCCAAAAGGAACGAGGCCGTCCCTCAACGTACGACCTCAGCGCAGCGGTTCGGTGGTGGAATAGTCATGGCAAGCCGAGTGCCACGGAGGTCGCGGATGCGTTGGGGATTCCTCGTGTCGCAGTCTGGCAAGTTCTGCGTGATCAACCAGGTTATGTCGCGAGAAAGTATCAGGGCGGGCGACCCAAAGACCAGGCGCGCAGGGCGGCCATCGTGGCGTGGTGGCGCGCGCAGGGGAAGCCGCGACTGCGGGACGTGGCTCGGGAGTTCAAGATCACAGGCGAGCGGGTGCGACAAGTCCTGAGTTGTGAGTCGGATTATGATCGGGGTGGACAGGGACCAAAGCGGCAAACGATCAAGGCGACTTTGGAAACCCATCCGGAATGGACGCCAGAGGAGGTGGTGCTCAATACCAATAGTTCCATAAGTTTGGTGAGGAGCGTTGCCCGAGAACTGGGAGTCAAGTTTCCGCCAAACGAGCGGTCGCCTTACACACCGCGCGGACGCGTTCTTCAGATTGTCAAACTGCACAATCAGGGACTGAGGCGACCCGACATTGCGAAGCGACTGGGCATCAAAAACTGCATCGTGTTCATAAGCCTGGATCGCGTCATGAGGCGGTCGCCAGATTTGTTGAAACTCCCCATTGTGGACGGTCGTCGCGTCGGCCGAGTGACGAATCGCAGGCCGCGAATTCAATAATGAGGCGGGGTGGCCCGCCTGCGCGGGCAACCCTGGGCTATGAGACGCAACTCCGTCGGAGTAAAGACAGTTCCGCACAATACGAACTTGAAACTACTGAATTTGCAATTTGCAATCTCTTCTTCACGAACCGGCATCAAAGCCTCTTCAGAATCTCAGCCGCCCTCGTTTCGAACAGCGCCTGCCACTCGGGGGCGAGGATGCAGTCGCTGTCTTCCTGGGCTCCGCCGACGTTGCGCAGTTGGTCGGCGGTTGGGGCGTAGTAGATGTAGCCGTTGGTGTAGCCGGCGATGAAGGTCTTCTCGTGCGGGGACTTCGACTTGATGTTCAGGCCGATCTGGACGGTCAGTTCGCCGGGGAAGGTGATCAGCGTGAAGTCGCCGATCCTCAACCCCGCGACTTCGACATCGATCGTCCGTTTGCCGGCGGCGATGTTGTCGGCCTGATGTTTTCGCAGCAGCGCCAGGTTCGTCTGCGTTCGCGTCAGGTGTTCCATCGTGTGGATGTTGTCGATGTAGTTCCGAATGTTGCGGCGGTTGTCGGCGTCGAGTTTGCTCATGTCTTCGCGGCCCAGGTTCTGTTCGTGCAGATAGCGGTGCGAGTAGTACGACGGGAACTCGGCGGAGAGGTTGTACTTCACGACCAGCGGCAGGAAGGTCTTCAGGTTCAGGCTGGTTCCCTTCAGAGTCTGCGGCAGCCGCGTGAC
>JANMLE010000685.1:0-5819 GCA_031372385.1 Planctomycetota bacterium
CATCAGCGTCGCCCACGCCGGGTCGAGGACGCCGAGCAGTCCCTTGACCGCCGTGAAGTTCTGCGCGTGCGTGTCCCAGGCGAAGGTCTGGTTGTTCGCGACTCCATTCAACGAGACTTCGACGAACGGCACGCCGCGTTCGATGAGGCGTCTGGCGAGCAGGCAGGCCTGGCCGAACTGGTTGCGTCCGTAGGCATCGCGCAGCTTGTCGGGTTCGCTGTCGAGGTTGAACGCCTTCACCGCCTCGGACCGCATCATGCGCACGGCCGCGGCGTAGGCTTCGCGATGGCTGTCGGAGACCAGTCCCGGCCGCTGGCTGGCGAAGTCGGCTTCGAGGTCGCCGAGCAGTGCCAATCGCGCGTCGGCGCGGTAGTTGTTGATGCCGCCCGGCAGATCGAGGTTCTTCACGGCCAGTGACTGGTCATAGCTCATTCGGTTGGCACCGGGCACCACTCGGTTGCCGTCTCCAACGACCAGCGGGGCATACTTGGGCCCTAGAAAACCCGGCCCGTAAGCTCCGGGGCTGAATTGCGTGAACGGTGCCACGGCCACAAAGTTCGGGAGGTCCGCACCCTCGCGTCCCAGCTCCTTGCTAAACAGCGATCCCATCGTGGGGTATTGGATTGGGCCGGTGGGCAGATTGCCGGTCCGCATCAGATACGTGCCGCGCGTGTGATCCCCCTCCTTGGTGCTCATCGAGCGAATGGGGACGCAGTGCTCCATCAGCCGGGCCAGCTTGGGGAGATGCTCGCAAATCTGAAGGCCCGGCACCGACGACTCGATCGGCTTGAACTGCCCGCCGTTCTCGTGACCCGGCTTCATGTCAAACGTGTCGGTCTGCGGCGGCCCGCCGGTCATCCACAGCAGGATCACCGACTTCTTCCGCTCGGGCGATTTGATCGCCTCATGGGCGAAGGCGGGCATCCAGCGGGACATCGACGCGCCGAAGGCCCCGCAGGCGGAGAGATGAAGCAGGTCGCGACGGGACAGTGTCGAGCGAGTTCGTTGCATGGCGGCTCTCCTAAACCTACAGCGCGGACTGGATGTTGAATGCCGTTCGTCTTTTCAGCCCGGAGGGCGGCAGATGGTAGCCCACGGCGCGAGCCGTGGGGGATCGTCAACAGGCTCCCGCAGCCCGGAGGGCGACACATCGAAGGAAGTCGAAGGTTGATTGAAGTGTCGCCCTCCGGGCTAACGTAGTCACTTGTCACTCAACCCACGGCTCGCGCCGTGGGCTACCATCTCACGCCCTCCGGGCTGAAGAACTCTCGTCGAACTTCAGCTACGAAACGGCCAAGTTACGCGGTAGGTCCAATCAACGAATCAAAGCATCTCCATGATCCAAGCTCCGCCGTGTTCGGGGTTGCCGGTCACTCGCTGGCCTTTGGGGTCGACGACCAGATCGAGCATCTCCAGCGGGATCTGTCCGATGATCGGCGGAAACTCGTCGGGGATTTCGCCCACGTCGCAGATGCCGTCGCGGTCCATGATGGTAAAGCGGACCGCCCAGTAACTCATCTGTGTGACGCGCCCGCCGAGGGTTCTCGTCATGCGAGTCCGAACCGGCGTCAGACCGAGCTGTGTGATGATTCTGGTGGGGAGGAGCATTCCGTAGGCCCCCGTGTCGACGAGTGCCTCCGTCACCTCAACGTTCCGGACTTGGTCCGCAGCCAGCCGCCCGCGATCGCGGTCTGCGATGTCGAACAGATTCTCCAACTTCATCGGAACGACGACTTTTCCCATCTGGGCTGTCTCCATGATGTACTCCCGGCGCGGGGTCAGGCACTCCTGACCGCGGGTTAGTGGTTGAACAAGAACTCGGAACTGTTGAGCAGCGCCCAGAAGACGTCGGCCAGCGCGGCCTTTTGGTTTTTGGTTGGCCCTCCCGATTCAACGTACTTGGTCAGGCGATCCAACTCTTCGGGGCGGGGCTTTCGTGTGAGGGCGGCCAGGTAGAGCGTTTCGATTTTGGCGGCGTCCTTCATCAGCGGAAACTCGGTGACGGCGGCGAGGGTCGCGCTGTTGTCGAGGTTTGTGGCCGTCGATGTGAACTGGCCGTTCATCAGGGCGAGGGCTTGCAGGATCGAGGTCTGGCGTTCGGTGACTGAGTTGTTGTCGGGGGCGAACAGTTCGAGGAACTCCGCGCGCGGGCCGGTTGGGCCGAACACGGGAACATTCTGCGGCTGAGTCGGTTCGAAGTAGCCGACCGCGGTCGCCAGGCTGTCGAACAGTTGCTCGCCTGTCAGTCCCTGAACGGCCATCCGCGCGAACTGTTGAGGTTGGTCCTGCGTGTCGTGCGACTTGCGGCTGGTCCGTTGATATGCGTTCGTCGAGGTGATCGCGCGGATCAGGTACTTCAAATCGAAGTTGTGAGCCGCGAAGTCGGCGGCGATCTCATCGAGCAACTCCGGGTGGCTCGGCTTGTTGGTGCCGCTGAAATCGTCCACCGGATTGACGAAGCCGACGCCGAAGAAGTGTCCCCACAATCGATTCACCGTCGCCCGCGCGAAGTATGGGTTCTGTTTCGACGTGATCCAGTCGGCCAGTTCGCGCCGCGAGGAGACCCGGGTTCGCCACTTCGGTGACGAACCGTCGAGGAACGTTGCCTGCACGACGCGATCAACTTCCGGATCGGGAATCGTCAACTCGCGGCGATCGAAGACCTCCTTCACCCGGCCGACGAATTCCTCGTTCCGATCGACGCGTTCGATCCCGGCGAAGAAGGCCGCGTAGCCCCAGAACTGTTGGCGTTTCCAAACATCCTGCGGGTGATCGTGGCACTGCGCACATTCGATGCGCAGGCCGAGAAACATCCGCGAGGTCGCGGCGGCGAGATTCTCGGGCTTCACCTGCTTGGATTGGAAGAACCCCAGCGGTGTCGCGGTCCCCATGCCATCGAACGGCGAGTTCACCGCGCGGCCGGTATCGAGCGGGACGGTCAGCAGTTCCCGCACGATCGCATCGTAGGGTGTGTTCTTCGCCAGATGCTGCCGCAGCCACGCTTCGAACCCCGGCAGTTGCGCGCGAGCCTGCAGATCGGTGTTCCCCTCCGGCATCATCACCTGACGCCAGTAGTTGCTGAAGTTGGTCAGGTACTGCGGGCTTGCGAGCAGTTCGTCGATCAGCGCGGCCCGCTTGCGGGGCGAGGCCTCGCGCAGAAAGCGCCGCGCGTCTGACACTGCGGGGATCGTTCCGGCGATGTGCAGCGACACCCGGCGCAGAAATTCGCCGTCGTCGGCCAGCGCCGTGGGCGTGATGCCGTCCGACTTCCAACGCACTTCGAGATGCCGATCGATGCGACCGGCGAGATCCGTGGCGTCGTCGGCCCATGACGGAATCGTCGCGCTGCCGGTGAAGAGCAGAGTCAACATGAAACATCGGACCGCGACATCTGGTATGGCGGGGAACGGCGACATGATGACTCCTGAGACGTGAGTGACCGGGACAGACACCATTAGAGGCGCATTGTCTGACGAGTCAAGCACGCTGTCGCAGAATGGTCACGCACCGCTGGTCACGGAGGGAGCGGGGCTTCGAGGTGTGGCTTCGATGTGGATGTGACGCGATGAAAGGCAGCGGAAGTGAGGATTGCGGGCGCTGGCACCGCAGCCCGTCGCCGTTGGCTCCGGGGCAACGTTCGCTCCCACCTGCGCGCACGCCGTTGGCGTAGCGGTTAAACGAAAACGTCTCACTTTGGGCCGCGTGATGGATGGCAGCGCGTGTTAGAACGGACGCCGACGTCCGTACGAGTCAGACTTGCTGCGTCAGTTGTCCGACTTGGTCCCCGGCCCGACGTAGTGTTTCCCGAAGCGGTTGGCGAGGAAGGCCGGGAATTCCACCTGTTCCTGGCGGACGAAACCGCTGGATGGCAACTGGCCTCCGATGTGCAGGTCGAGCACCGTGCAGATGCCGGCGGCGGTGGTGATCTGGATGGCGCTCCAGACTTCGTCGCCGTGTGTTTGGTGGTAGACCTTGCGGGCGTCCCACAACTGCACGCGCTGGCCGTCGCGCATGCCGGTCGCGGTGCAGAAGATGATCACCACGTCCTGCAGGGTGCGCGGCAGGGCGTTTTCCAGGATCTCTTTCAGTAACTGACGCCGTTCGCGCAGCCGCAGTTCGTCGAGCAGGAACAGCATCCGGTCGCGATGGCCGATGTAGCGCACCGTCTTGTAGTTCAACTCGCGAACCTGCCCCTGATACGTTTCGCAGAGCGTTCCCAGTCCGCCCGAGGTTGAGAAGGCTTCGTACTCGACGCCATCGATGGAGAGATGCTCCAGCCCTTCCAACGGCCAGACGTCCTGCCGTTTCCCCTGGTGAATCACATCGCAGGGATTGCAGTATTCGTTGATCAGCCCGTCGGTCGACCAAGTGAGGTTGTACTTCAGTGAGTTGGTGGGGAACTCGGGGAGCGCGCCGACCCGCAGCAGCAGCGAGTCGACTGATTCGAACCGGCGGGCCAGGTGATTGGCCACGATCCCGACGAAGCCCGGTGCCAGACCGCATTGCGGCATGAAGATCTGTCCCGGCTTGGCTTGCAGTGCCAGAGCCCGCACGGCCGCCGTTGTTTCGACGTCTTCGGTCAGGTCGAAGTAGCTGATCCCCGCCGCGAGCGCCGCCGTGGCGACGGACGGATTCAGACTGAACGTCAGCGCTGAGATCACCGCCTGCATCCCGGTCATCGCCGTCGCGAGTTGTTCCTGGTTGGCCGCATCGACCAGCATCGTTTCCACACCGAGGCGTTTTTGAAGCCGGGCGAGCGCCTCGGCATCGGTGTCGCCGATCCGGACGCGATAATCGCCGGACTGCGTCAGCAGCATGGCGATCATTCTTCCGATGGTCCCGGCCCCCAGCAGCAGCACGTTGGTCATGTGGTTCTTTCCCTGAAGCAAGGCAATCCGGCGGCGGCCAAGCGACTTCGATTTCAAAACAGACCCGATCCGCCGCTCGGGTTGACCGCCGTGTTCGGCGTTTTCATTGAGGTTCCGAGTTCTCCGCCATTCCTGTTGAACCACACCCGTGAGCGGCAAGGCGCTTGCCCGGATTGTTCATGAGGAACCACGGAAAACACGGAAATTCACGGAAGTGGAAGAGTTGTGAGATGACGCCATCTTGCACTTCGCCTGTTGAATAGGACGAGATGCTTCCACGCAACCTCTTGCTCTTCTTTTCTTCCGTGCATTTCCGTGCTTTCCGTTGTGAATCATCCGGGCTAGCCGCCGGTCTGCTCGAAATCACCGGCGGCTAGCGCCTTGCCGCTCACGTCACGCAACTTTTAACAGGAAGGCGGAGAGCCTGTTTTCATTGGGATTCGGCGACCGTCAAAAGATACCGGGAACAAGTCGCCAGCGGACGCGTTGTGCGTATCCGGCGTAGTCCGGCAACTCGTCGTGCAGCATCTGATCTTCGAGGATCGTGCGGCGAATGAAGAGGACGGCGAATCCGAGGATGGGAATCATGGCCAACCATGATCCCAGGGCGATCCCGCCGCTCAGCATGGCCAGCAACGTTGCCAGATATCCGGGATGCCGCACAAACCGGTAAGGGCCGGCATCGATCACGCGGTGGCCACGATCGCTTTGCACCCGCACAACGGACGAGTAAAACGTGTTCACTCGCATCGCCCACAGATTCACGGTCAACGCGGCGAAATACCCGAGCACACCGCCCACCTGAACGGTCCAGGGAACCGGGCTCCAATGGAATCGTCCGACATCCAGTCCCGCGAGTATCCAGTGTCCGATCAAGAGCAAGCCGCCCAGGGGTCGAGTCAGACGATCCACGTTGCCAGGGCCGGGAGAATTCCTCTCCTTCACCAACTC
>JANMLE010000688.1:0-4599 GCA_031372385.1 Planctomycetota bacterium
GTTCGTCGGCGTACTCGGGGGTGATCAGGATGTATCCGCGGCGCATGGCGGGGCCGGGTTGAGCCGCCGTGCCACCCCACCATTCCAGTGTCTCCTGGTTGGAATGCTCCCGCGCGCGCAGGGCGATCAGCAGGGGATAGCTGTGGTGCGGTGAGTATTCCGGCGGCAGGATCACCGAGTACGCGATGCTCGGCGTCTGTCCTTCCGGCGTGACCTGCACGCGGTGAACCTGACCCGGTTGGACGTCGCCCGCATCGAGAATCGGCGGCAACAGCGCCGTGAGTTGCAGGACCACTCTGGGACCAACCCCTTCCACGCGCCTCAGTTCCTGATAGTGCAGGTCGCGATCCTGGATCGATTCGGCTCGCACGGCCTCCAGCACGGTGAAGCGGGCATCCCAATAGCGGATGGCGAGATTCAGATCAGTGATGGCATTCGCCGCGCCGACCACCCAGCCGGAGTACGCCAGCGCCAGCCGCTGCTCGGCGGACAATTGCGTGTCGGACTCGGCCTGCAGGAACGCGTCGAGCCGCGGCAGCGTCTCCACATTGAGTTGTTCGTTGATCTCGGCCCGCAACGGCTGAAGCTTCTGGATCACGTCCGGCTGTTTGAGCTTGGACTGCCATTCGGCCAGCAGATTCTTCGCGCGGTGGATCGACTTGATCTGTTCGTCGTAGTCGAGCAGAAACTTTTTCACGTCGTCCATGACCGAGCCGCCCAGCTTCTGCGTGGTGAGCCGCTTGGCGTAGTCGTAGGCCATCTGGTGCTGGCACGAGGCCCGTCGTCGGCCGAGTTCCCGCAGAATTTCACGCCCGAAATAGTCCATCAATTCCGACCGGACCACATTGGCCCGCGCCTCCTGATCCGGGAAGGCCGCGACGATGGCATCCAGTTCCTTGAAAGCCTCCGGGTACATCTCGGCCTGCGAGTAAAAGCGGACCAGGCCAAACCGGGCCACCGCGTCGTCGGCCTTGACCTTCTGTCGCAGCAGGTTCTCCAAGGTTTGCGGTGGGATCGCCTTGAGCGAGACGCCCATCTGCCAGTTGTAGTTCAACGCATCGAGCACCACGTGGTCCGGTTCGATCCGGCTGATCCCCTGGATGACATTCAGCTTTCCCTTTTCCGACGCGAGTGTGATGGTTCGCTGACCGTATTCATTGAAGGGGGTGACATCAATCATCGATCCGACCGAAGCAATGACCCGGCTTTGGTTGTTCTTCAGCAGCTTGTAGGCGAAGGCTTCCGGGCGGGACGGGATCAGATCCTTGTCGACGTCCTCATCGGGAATCTGGCGTCGCGGCACGTAGTACTTCTGCCAGCCGTTGTCGACCAACACGATGTTCTGCGGACTGGGAGCCGCGTCCTTCGGTGCCAGCCTCTTGCCGATGCCGAGCGGACTGTCGCTCATCTTTCCCATCAACCAGAGATTGCCGTTCAAAACCGTGCCGTTCCTGAGCCGGATCTCACCCGCGTGGCCCGCCGCCGCACAGAGCATCATCGCCACCAGCAACGAAACCGTTCGACAAATCACGGTGACAGAACTGTTGCAGCGGACCATCGCGATCAACTCCCTGGCAGGGAATATGTGGGACGGACGGGGCCATTCAGGATCAAAGGCAGTCCGCAGGAAATCAACTACCAATGACGTAGGACGGATTTCCAATCCGTCCGCCGTTGACGGACGGATTGGAAATCCGTCCTACGGGTCGATCATTTCCTGCCGACGGCCCAAGTCTTGCCCAATCGGGCGGGAGACGGATGAACAAGCCACGCAGATTCTATCGGACGGCCACCGGGTCTGCCCGTCATCGGGGTGTCAAATCCCCGGTCGGTCGGTGTCGCGATCAACATCACGCGGCCGGTCGGGCAAGTCCGGGAAACTCGCGCGATGGCGACCGGTCGTCCGGTCTGTGCGGCTTTGGGCCGGTCCGGTCAGGCTGGCACCGAGGATTGTGGGCAGCGTCGACAGATTCGCCAAAGATTCGGCCGGCGGATCGATCTGGTCCCGTCATCGTTTTACCGCTACGCCAACGGCGTGCGCGAGAACAACGGTTCGCTCGCGCCTGCGCGCACGCCGTTGGCGTAGCGGCTAAACGTGGAGCACGGGCGTCGTCCGAGTGCCACCCATCACCGTCTCACTTGGCGTTGAACAGGCGGGCCATTGCGTCCCACAACGGTGTGCGGAAGTAATAGATCGCGAACAGTCCGCCAAACACGACCGCCAGCCAGATGGCCAGGCTGATCATTCCGAACGTTCCCGAGACCAGGTTCTTGAACCAGCGGTTCCAGCCGCGCCATTCGTACTGGCGTTCGATCTCCTTGTAGAGCGACTTCATGTCGCCCGCCTTCTTGTCCACCTTGTCCCGGATCACGCGGCCTTCGACCTGCTTCTCGAATTCCGGGTAGTAACCGACCGGCATGAACTGGTCGGAGACGTTCTTCTTGGCGCGCGCCTTCTGATCGAGTGTGCCGGCCTTCAGCGCCTGCTGGATTTGGGAGGTCGTGAACTTCGCGATCGTCTCCTTCCCCTGCGAGGTGCGGAACTGGACGATCCACTGCTGCTCCGCATCCCCGACCACGATGGCGGGTCTCGTTCGCGCCGCGTCCTCGGCGGAGGTTCGGCCGCCGGGCGGGACCGGCGTGGTTCGACCGGCGTGGATCTGTGTCGCATTGGCGCGGCCCGCTCCGGCGGTGCCGCCGGATGACGTCTGCACCACCCGGTCCGGCGCATCAATGAACGACAGCGACGGGCTCTCCAATCCCAGGCTCATCAGCAGCTTGATGACTTCGCCACAATCCTTGCAGCGCACGTTCAGATCCTTGGCGATCAGCTTGTCGATGATCAAATCGAGCCGCTCGGGGATTTCCGGATTCAACTTGCGGGCGGGTGTGAACTGGCCCTTTTCCTTGTTGGTGATGATCTGCAGCACGTTGTCACCGGTGAACGGCAGCTTTCCGGTGATGTAGTAATAGAGGGTGACGCCGATCGCGTAGACATCGGTCCGGCAGTCGACGTGCTTGGCGTTGCGCGCCTGTTCGGGGGCCATGTAATACGGCGTCCCCAATCCGGTCCCGCTTTGCGTCATCGACATGTCTTCGTCCGTCGCCTTGGCGAGTCCGAAGTCGGCAACCTTCACCTTCCCCTTGGCGGTCAACATGATGTTGTCGGGCTTGATGTCCCGGTGGATCATGTTCTGGTTGTGGGCCACCTGCAGCGCCTCGGCACAGCGCAGGGTGACGTGCAGCGCGTCGCCGATCGACAGCCTGCCCAGTTCGTCCATCCACTTCTGCATGCTCTTGCCGTCGACGTACTCCATCGCCACGTAGTGAAAGCCCTGCTCCTGGTCCACGTCGTACACGCTGACGGCGTTGTCGTGGTTCATCTTCGCCATCGCGCGGGCTTCGCGGTAGAACCGCTGCACGAAGTCGCTCTTCGCGGCCAGTTGCTTGGAGAGCACCTTGACGGCCGCGTTCCGTCCGAGCTTGGTGTCTTCTGCCAGATAGACTTCGCCCATCCCCCCCTGGCCCAGCTTTCTCAAGAGCTTGTACTTGCCCAGATGCGACAGCCCCTTGCCCGACGACTTGCTCCCTTCGGAGGACTGACTGGGACTGCCCGACTTTTCCGCGGAGTTCGCCATGCTGATTTCCTGCAGTGACTGCACCGACCGAAGTGTCTGACGGACGCGGGAACAGAGATTCCGGGCGGCCCCCCGAAAAATCCCGTGAATAAAGCACCATTGAAGCGGCGGCATTATTGCAGCGCAACGGAGAAGCTGTAAACGCGCCTGCCCGAGAAGTCGGCGGGGGGACGCCATCGCCGCGGGGAATGAGACCCCACGGTCGAGTCGGCGACTACCGTAGTCCCGTCGCTCCGCCGACGGGACGTCCGGTCGGCGCAGCGACCGGACCACGGTCACGTCACCCCACAAATCGGAAGGCTGACGATGCGCTGGACACCGACTACCCGGACAGACTTCCCAGCATCGCGGTGAAGTAGTCGAGAACCCCCTGCGGATCGACGTCGCACACGACGTCGATGTTGGCGCGCCACTTCGGATTCAGGCGGCGGTCGAACACGGTCATCCCGCGGGTCAGTTCGCCGTCGACCTCCACGTCCACCGCCATCGTCGTCCGTTGAAACTGTTGCGGCCGGGCGATCGCGGCCAGGGCGGTCACCTCGGCCAATCGCATCCCCTCGACCCCCAGGTGCTGGTGATGTGCCCGCAGGGCGAACGGCATCAGTTGCTGCAGCAGGCGGCCGATGGCGGATTTCTCCGACAGGCCCAACCGGTCGTATTGCTCAAACGTCAGCACCGCGCGCTGGCTGGCGTCGAGCGGCACGAGCGTTTTTGTCGCCGGAAATCGGAGCACGACCCGGGCCGCGTTCGGATCATGATGAACATTGAACTCCGCCGTCGGTGAGACATCGCCCGGAGTCGACACCGACCCCGCCAGACAGACGATTCCCTTGAGCCGCGCCAAGAAATCGGCGTCCAGTTCGCACGCCAGTTCGACGTTCGACAACGGCCCCATCGTCAGCAGGATGATCTCGTGCGGATACTGGCGCGACAGCTCGGTCATCAGCTTCACCGCATCCTT
>JANMLE010000700.1:0-2005 GCA_031372385.1 Planctomycetota bacterium
GGCGGGGCTGACGATTTTCCTGGCCACGCCCCGCATTCAGAAGCCGGATGAACTCGGGCTGTTTCATGCCATCGGCAAGCACGGGGCGGATGGGATTCTGGTCCGCAATTTGGCCGGGCTGCGGTTCTACACGGAGCGCGGCATCCCGGTCGTCGCGGATTACTCATTGAACGCGACCAACGAACTGACGGCCGAATTCCTGCGGCAACAGGGAGCGGCGCGGCTGACTGCGTCGTACGACATGAACCGCGACCAACTGCTGAGCCTCGTCGCCGCCGTGCCGCCGCAGTGGCTGGAGGTCGTCGTTCACCAGCACATGCCAATGTTCCACATGGAGCACTGCGTCTTCTGCGCGGTGCTGTCGCCGGGCACCAACAAGACCAACTGCGGCCGGCCGTGCGACACGCACTTGGTTCAGCTTCGCGATCGGGTCGGGAGCGAACATCCGCTGCACGCCGATGTCGGTTGCCGGAACACGCTGTTCAACGCGGTCCCGCAAAGCGCCGCGGAAGTGGTGACCGCGCTGGCCGACCGGGGCGTGCGTGATTTCCGGATCGAGTTCCTGTCCGAACGCGCCGCCGAGATCCAACGGATTCTGCACCTCTACCGTGACCTGCTCGCCCGCCGGATTCGGGGCGAGCACGTCTGGCAACAACTGCACGCCGCCAACCGCGTCGGCGTCACCCGCGGCACACTCGAAGAACGCCGCAATCCGCTGGCGATCCTGTAACTGCCACAGACTGTTGCCGGTATCACGACTTCGGCACGATGCCATCGCGCTGTGCGAGTCGCTTCGCCAGCGATGCCCCCGAATGCAGCGCGCCTTCCATGAAGCCGACGAATTGGTAACAGGCATGCTCGCCAGCGAAGTGCAACCGTCCGACACCCTGTCGTAAGACGGGACCGATCGTCGTGACTTCTCCCGGCGCGGGGAATGAGTAGCCGCCGCGAGTCCACGGTTCGGCGATCCAGTCCACCAACTCACCCTTCACGAAGTGCTGGCCGAAGCCGGGATAAAACGCTTCCAGTTCCCTGAGCAGGGCCGGTTGTTGCTTGGCCGCCTCGCGACGGTGGATGGTTTCCGCGGAGGGGCCGCCACTGAATGAGACCAGTGCCGCAAGTTCATGGTCTTCGCCCTGCCCTTCGGTTCCTTCCCACGTTTGTTGGATGTCGCCGTCACCCCACGAATCCGGCGGCAGCTTGTCGTCGCGCCAGAAGCGATTCTGGACGACTGCCAGATATTTCACGTTCATCCCCATTTGCGGAGCGAGCACCTTCGGCAACGCCGGTTTGAACTTGATCGTGGACCACACCGAAGGCGGGATCGCGAGCACCACGTCATCCGCCGTGTGCTTGCGGCCCCCGGCATCGACGACGGTCATGTCCTCGGCTCCGGCGGTGATCTCACGAACGGGACAATTCAGCGTCAACCGCGGTTCGCCAATCTCCCGGGCGAACCGCAAGGCGAACTGCTGATTGCCACCGCGACAGCGATAGACCTCGGTGTCGGTCCAAAACCGTTCGAGACCGCCGCCTTTGACCAGTGCGAGGTTGCCGAGATAGCTCTGCTTTTCTGGCGAGACTCCGTTATCGCTGGTGAATTGCAGCGTGAGCAGCCTCTTCGCGAGCGGGGAGAATTTCTTCTGGTGAATCCACTCCGCCATCGTCATGCGGTCGAGACGCTCGGCATCGGGCGTCTTCCACGGCTCATCCGCAACCACGTTCCGCGCCGCGTCGGTCATCTGTTGAAATGCGGTCTGCACCTCGTCCGTGATCCGCTGGACCATGTCTCCGGAAAGCTTTCGCCCCCCCAAGATCATGGGCAATGGAGCCACCGTATCCTTCGAGACATCCAGAAACTCCAACCCAAACTTGGCGGCATACGCGAGCACGTGCGGATGATTCGATCCCAGCAGTTCCCCGCCCCCTTCAACGTTCTTGCCGGGAATCAACTGACCCAAGCTATGAACCCGCCCCCCCACTCGCTCCCGAGCCTCGAACACGC
>JANMLE010000705.1:0-4510 GCA_031372385.1 Planctomycetota bacterium
TGAGCAGTAGGATCTTCACCGGCAGCTTTTCGCAGTGCAGCGTGGCGAGTTCCTGAACGTTCATCAGCATGCAGCCGTCGCCGTCGATGTCGATGACCAAACGATCGGGATACGCCGCCTGCACACCCATCGCCGCGGGGAGGCCGAAGCCCATTGTTCCCAGACCCGAACTGCTCAGCCATCGGCGCGGGTGGCGGAACTTGTAGAACTGGGCCGCCCACATCTGGTGCTGGCCCACCCCGACGTTGACGAACGGATCCTGGTCGATCGTCTGCCGCCACAATTCGGAGATCGCGTACTGTGGGATGATGAAGTCGCCCGACTCTTTCACCTTCAGCGGGTATTGCTTCTTCCAGACGTTGATCTGACTCCACCAGTCATCAAGTTGCGGAACATCTTCGTCCGCGATCATCGCGTTCAGTCCCAGCAGGACTTCCTTCACATTCGCGACGACCGGGATCTCGGCGATCTTGTTCTTGTGGATCTCGGAGGGATCAATGTCAACGTGAACGATCTTCCCATGCTTGGCGAACTCGCTCAGCTTGCCCGTCACGCGGTCATCGAACCGCACGCCGAAAGCCAGCAGCAGATCCGCTTCGTTGATTGCGAAGTTCGAGTACACGGTCCCGTGCATCCCCAGCATGTGCAGCGACTGGTCGTCATCCGCGGGGAAACAGCCGATCCCCATGACGGTGGTCGCGACTGGAATTCCCGTCTTGCGGGCGAACTTGGCGAATTCTTCGCTGCCACCGGATTGGATGATGCCGCCGCCGGCATAGAAAATGGGCTTCTTCGATTCGCGAATCGCCTTCAGAATCGCCCGGATCTGGTTGGGATGCACCCGTCGGACTTCGGGGTGATAGCCGGGCAGGTTCATCGGCGGATCGTAGTCCACGTCCCACGGCTCGCCGTTGATGCGCACGTCCTCGACGAACTTCATCTGCACGTCTTTGGGGATGTCGATCAGCACGGGGCCCGGTCGTCCGGTCCGCGCGATGTAAAACGCCTCTTTCACGACGCGGGGAATGTCTTCGGTCTTCGTGATCAGGTAGTGATGCTTGGTGATCGCGCGGCAGATTTCGACCATCGGCGTTTCCTGAAACGCATCGGTGCCGATCAGGTGCGTGGGCACCTGGGCCGAGATCGCGATCAGGGGGATGCTGTCCATCTTGGCGTCGGCGATGGCGGTGACGAGGTTCGTCGCGCCGGGTCCGCTGGTCCCCATGCAGACGCCCACTTTGTCCGTCGTGCGGGAAACTCCCTGCGCGGCGAACGCCCCCCCCTGCTCGTGTCGCGGCAGGATTGTGCGGATGTCGTTGCTGCGAAAGGTCAGCGCCTGATGGATCGGCATGCTGCATCCGCCGGGATACGCGAAAATCAGGTCCGTTCCGTGGCGGATCAGGCATTCGACGAAGACGTCGGCCCCGTTCAACTTGCCATTTGCCGTTGATGCCGGGGGAGCCGAAGTGCAGGTTGCTGTCGCAGTCGCCACGATCATGATCCTCGAAACGGTTCCACATCAGTGTCCGCCCGGCCCGGAAGTCGGGCGGCGTATCGACAAACAAAGCCGCACCGGGAGGTACGGCCATCGCGTGCTAGTTTATCGCCCGCCGGAGCCCAAGGCGAGTGGCCGGTTTCGCCGGTTCCGGATTTCCCTCCCAATCAGTACTCCGCACTGTCGATACAACCGGAGTCTTCGATCTGTCGACAGGGACAAGATGCCGATTTGCCAAGGATCGAGTTCGCGCGAGAGTTCTCTTGCCCGGTGCTTCCGGCCGGATGTCAGCCATTTTTTTTCGAGAGTTTCACGTTGCGTCGGTGGAAGTCAGCCAGTCAAATCCAGCGTTTTGACGGTGTGGAGTTGCCTTGTGTTCGGAGGGACATCTGATGGACGAAAGCCCTTGGTACAAAGACGGGTTGCGATTCACGTGTACGCAGTGTGGAGACTGCTGCACCGGCGCGCCGGGATACGTCTGGGTGACCGAAGACGAAATCCGTCAGATCGCGGAATGCAAAGGGCTGAGTCTGGGGGAGATGCAGATGCACCATCTCCGATTTGTGGGGGGACGGATTTCCCTGCGGGAATACCCCAATGGCGACTGCACGTTTCTGGATGGGAAGACCAGAAAATGTTCCGTCTATCCCGCCCGTCCCGCCCAATGTCAAACTTGGCCGTTCTGGAATTCGAATCTGGCCGACGAGTCCGCGTGGAAGGAAACTCAGGCAAGCTGCCCCGGAGCGGGATGTGGAACGCTGTACTCGTTGGAGCAAATTCGAACTCTGGCAGACGTTGTGGAGATCTGACGGCATGGTCACCGTCGACCATCCGAGTTGCCGAATGCATTTGGCATCGAGATTTCCGGTTCAGCAAGATTTTCTGAAGGTATCGGTTGTGCCGAGCCGATATCCCTTCCAGCGGTTGTTCTGTGTATGCGGTTGGAGCGGTGGTGCCTCTCGACGACATGGTCGGTCCGCACGCCACGGCTGCCGCAAACAGGACGACGAATTGCGACGAACGACTTGACATTAACTCGTTTTTGGGAATACAGTTGAGTCTCTCTGTGATCACAGAACTCTGTCGAACGATTGATATTCGACTCAGATCGGGGGGCTCCAGCCGTGACCAAGAAAGAAATCGTTAAAGATATTTCCGAAGCCATTGGGCTGACACAACTCAAGACAAAAGAGATTGTGCAAAAGACGTTCGATGCCATCGTGAAGACACTGGTGGAAGACGGTCGCATCGAACTGCGAAATTTCGGTGTGTTCGAAGTCAAGAAGCGGGCGGCTCGGAAAGCCCGCAACCCTCGAACTGGCGATAAGGTGTTCGTGCCAGAGAAGTTCGTGGTGACGTTCAAGCCCGGTAAGGAAATGGAAGAAAAAGTTCGGCAGATGGAAGAGGCTGCAGCACATGCCGCAACACCTCCGTCAGGCGGTGAACAACCCACGGCCGCCAGCGTTGCTGAAGTGCCTGCCAGCACCCCCAGCACCGGGCAATCTTGAAGCGGGCGCGGCCTGACTCGGCGAGTCAAGCCGGACTGGCAGTCGACAGATCGGCGATGGAGTTTTGAGAATCAGGACGGATCAACCGCGATCCAGTCGTTGGCATGGAGGCCATCATGCGGAATCGGCTTTACGTCGGATTGTTTCTGTTGGTCGGCTGCTTCGCGCAGTTCGGCTGCATCCTTCCGATCTACTCGTCATCGCCCGACGTTCGCGCCCGGCAGTTGATCTATTCATCGGAAAACTACCGCCACGTCAACGAGATCTGGGAACGGATCTGGATGCTTGACATGCCGGACGTGATGACCCCGTATCGCACCCACGGCGGCGTGATCTGATCTCATCGGATCCGCAAGGGTTGGTGTCGTTGTCGGTTGGTCAGACCACCGATACGATGACCCCAACGACTGCGCGGACCGATGCGCCAAGCCAGTGGGGCTGCGAACGGAACTCACGTACCGGGCGGTTGTTCGCGAAAGAATCGCCCGTGCCGCGCCTGGATGTCTCCCTCAACCGCCTCCGTCTGAAGAACCCGATTCTCGTCGCCTCCGGTACGTTTGGTTACGCGCGTGAAATGGTCGCGTACGCCGATTTCGCCAAGCTGGGTGGCATCATCCCCAAGACGGTGACGCCGCTGCCGCGTCCGGGGAACCCGCCGCCGCGAACGGTCGAAACCACTTCGGGGCTGCTCAACTCCATCGGCCTCGACAATGACGGCTTGGATGTCTTCATCGCCAAGCACTTGGAAGCGTTGCTCGGCATGGGGACGGCGATCATCGCCAACATCGCGGGCAAGAACACCGCCGAATTCGTCCAGATGGCCCGGAAGCTCGACGCCTTTCCGCAATTGGCCGGGCTGGAACTCAACATCTCATGCCCCAATGTCAGTGGCGGCGTCGACTATGGAACCAACCCGAAGATGACGGCTGAAGTTGTCTCCGCTGTCCGCGATGCCTGCAATCTGCCGATCATCGCCAAGCTGACCCCCAACGTCACCAGCGTGGTTGAGATTGCCCAAGCAGCGAGTGAAGCGGGAGCCGACGCACTGTCGCTCGTCAACACCTTTCAGGGACTGGCCGTCAACTGGCGAAAGCGGAAGCCCGTCTTGGGAAATGGAATCGGTGGCTTGAGCGGCCCGGCCATCAAGCCGCTCGCCCTGCGCATCGTCTGGCAGGTCGCCCATGCGGTGAAGACGCCGATCATCGGCATCGGCGGGATTCAGTCGATCGACGATGTGATGGAATTCCTCGTCTGCGGTGCCACGGCGGTGCAGATCGGGACTGCCAACTTCTACAATCCCACCTTGGCGACGAACCTGGTTGACCAACTTGCCTCCTTCCTCGAACAGGAGGGCTGTGCGTCGGTCAGCGAGATTGTCGGGACGATTCAGCCGTCGACCGTCGCCCAGATGGCCGCCCGTTCGCACTGAGAGCCTATCCGAGAAGGGGTCGGGAGTCTTTTTCATGCCGCACGACGTCGCTCAATGCAGATCAAATCGAGGCGTTGC
>JANMLE010000724.1:0-2484 GCA_031372385.1 Planctomycetota bacterium
CGACCTGAGCGTCGTGAAGTTCATGTCCGACATGATGGCCGTGATGAACGCCGGCCAGATCGTCGAGTTCGGTCCGTCGGACGACATCTACGCCAACCCGCAAAACGAATACACCCGCAAGCTGATCGCCGCGATCCCGAAACCGACGATGGAGGCGATCGAACGCCGCGAGCGGGAACGCAACACATCTCCGGCATCAGGAACTTCGAGGAAACCATGATGGCCGATAATTTGCCGTCAACCGAACCGCCTGCAGCTCCCGTGAGTCACTCATTTCGGTGGCGACTTCTTCCCGCCACGTTCCTGTTTGTGCTTGGGCTTGTCTCAACCGTCTGTGGTGTAGGTGGATTCTGTTTCGCAGTGTACTTGAACCTCCGTCACGAATGGATTACGCCGCATCCCTCCACGCCGGGCCTGAATCGAGCGGCATTCACGATCCAGAACCTCGGTGAGTGGCAGTTCTTTTTTTGGACGGGATGCTGCGCATTTTTCTGCGCTTGGGCGTGGTTTCGTGGTCGATGGCGGACGGCATCCTTCGCCACTCTGGCGCTGTGGTTGACAATGATTTTGTTTGGGGAAGTCGGTCGCCGGTAGTCGGCCTCTTTTCTTCTTGGAGCATTGCATCGTCGTTCGGCGCTGGTCGCCCGACCCCGCCGAACGGAGCGAAGGGTCAACCGAGAGAGTTATTCCCTCTCGTCGTTCGCGATGGTACAACGAAGTCGCTTTCGAGTGGCTTCGTCTGGTGTGGGAGGCTTCGACATGTCGGCTGTCATTTTCGATCCGCCGCAGTTCAAAACGGGTGTTCCCCCGTTGCAGGCGGGCGACCGTCTGAATCGCGATGAATTTGAACGTCGTTATGCGGCGATGAAGGACGTGAAGAAGGCCGAACTGCTCGAAGGAGTCGTCTACATGCCCTCACCCGTTTGCAACGACGATCACGGTGCCCCGCATTTCGACCTGATTGGCTGGATGTACCTCTACCGAATGCAGACGCCGGGTGTGCAGGGTGGCGACAACTCGACGCTGCGGCTGGACCTCGACAATGAACCCCAGCCCGACGCCTTCCTCCGCATCCTGCCCGAGTGCGGTGGCCAGTCGAAGAATGACGGGGGTTACGTCGCGGGGGCCCCTGAATTGATCGCCGAGGTGGCGGCCAGTTCCGTCAGCTACGACCTGCATTTGAAGTTGAACGTTTATCGCCGGAACGGTGTTTGCGAGTACATCGTCTGGCGCACGTGGGACCAAGCCGTCGACTGGTTCGTGCTGCGATCGGGTCAGTACGAACGTCTGCCCCTGGGCGAGGACGGCGTCCACCGCAGCGAAGTCTTTCCCGGTCTGTGGCTCGACCCCGCCGCGCTGCTGCGGGGTGACGTGGCCCGCGTGCTGGATGTCGCCCGCCGGGGAACAGCGACTCCGGAACATGCGGCATTTGTCGCGCGACTGAATGCCACTACCCCCGTTTGACGTTCTGTTGGAAAACGCGGGGCACGCTTCCAGCGTGCCTGTTTTTCACGGGTCAGAGCACGTTCGAAACGTGCTCCACGTCCTTTTTCAACAGACTATCAAGGCTCTGTTGGAATGCGCGGGGCGGCAGTCTGTTGAACATCCCGCAGCACGCGCGTCTCACGAGACCGCCGCGTACCGGGCCAGCACCGCGGTCACGTTGTCACTACCACCATGAACCAGCGCCGCGTCGATGAGTTTTTCGCAGACCTGTTGAGCGGCGTGCGGCTCGGCCAAGAGTTGCGCGATCCCGGCTTCGGGGACCATGTCGGTCAGTCCGTCGGTGCAGAGCAGCAGTTGGTCGCCGTCTTGCAGCGGGACGTGGCAGGTGTCGACATCGACGTCCTCGACCCCGCCACCCAGGCAGTTGACCAGCGTGTGGCGGAAGCCGGCGACCGCAGCGTCGTCGGTCGACCGGGCGATTCCCGCGGACACGAGATCTTCGGCGAGCGTGTGGTCGCACGTCAGGCGTTGCAGTGCTTGATTGCGGAACAGATAGGCGCGTGAATCGCCGACGTGGGCCACGAACGCGTTGAATCCGACCGTCAACGCGCCGGTCAGTGTGATCCCCATGCCGGCCAGCGGCGAGCCCGGCCCGGACTGGGCCAGCCACCGGCGGTGAATCATCTGGATGTGAACCTTGATGGCCTCGACCACATCGAGCGATTCGGCCTCCGCCCGCGAGCGACAGGCTCGACCGCGGTGGGTGACCTGCGACTCAACTCCCAGCATTTCGGCTCTCCGCCAGATTTGCTGACGGTCGGTTCGGCGCGGGTCTCCTGACCCCGCCGAAACGGCTGACCGAAGGTCTCATCTTCCATTTCTTACTCGAATGGCGGAGACCCAGTATTTCGTGGTTGAGTCCAAGAAATAATCCGGGAAGGCTTCCAGCCTGTCGCTTTCGTCAACGAATCACAGGCTGAAAGCCCATGCGACGAAGTCCTTCTACAGACTGCGAAACCGACCGCGTCTACCGGGACG
>JANMLE010000732.1:0-12376 GCA_031372385.1 Planctomycetota bacterium
CCAAACTTTTGCCGAACTCGAAGCATCAATGTCAGACCGGCCAACACGCTCACAACGCCGAGCGACAGTCTACAACCTCCACAACCGTTCCTCACCGTTTGTGCCGGCCACGCCGGTGAGAAACTTCTGTCGGTCACGTCATTCCGGGACTGAACGGGGGTGTTTGTCTGGGGATTGGGGTTGTGCCGTGTGGGGAGTGTGTTCGTGGGCACGGATGCCAAAGCGGTGGTGCGGTTGTCGATCGACGAGCGGTTGCTGTTGGAGAAGTTGTTGGGTGAGCCGCGGGTGGCGAAGGATCGGGTGTTGCGGATCAACATGCTGCTGAAGTCGGACGCCGACGGTCCGAAGTGGCCGGACTCGAAGATGGCCGAGGCGTTCGCGGTGAGCACCGACACCGTGGCCCGGTTGCGGTACCGGTGCGTGTTCGAGGGGTTGGAGGCGGCGACATCACGGCGACGACCCTCGGCGACTCGAACCCGGCGGCTGGACGGAGCGGCCGAAGCCCGACTGGTGCTACTGGCGTGTTCGGCCCCACCCGCCGGCCGCGCGAAATGGACAATGCAGTTGCTCGCCGACCAGTTCGTGACGTTGGAGATCGTCGCGGAAGTCAGCGACGAGACCGTCCGCAAGACGCTCAACAAAATGACATCAAGCCGTGGCGTGAAGCGCGATACGTCATCCCGCCCGAGGCCAACGCGGAGTTCGTCTGCCAGATGCCGTGTTTGTCTGTTGAAAGACCGCGGACCCTGAACGTGTACCAGCGACCGCCTGATCCGGCACGACCGCTGGTCTGCCTGGACGAGGCCAGCAAACAACTGGTCGATCACGTGACGGTGCCGCTCGAAGCCACCCCCGAACACCCGACGAAAATCATCGACGACGAGTACGTCCGCAACGGCACCGCCAACATCTTCCTGCTGTACGCGCCGCTGGAGGGCGCCGCGAAGCCCTCGTGACCGACCAGCGCACCACCCTCGACTACGCCCGCACCATGCGCCATCTGGTGGATGTGATGTCCCCCGACGCGGAACAGATCGTGCTCGTTCAAGACAACCTCAACACTCACAAACCGACCTCGCGGTACGCCGCCTTCCCACCCGAGGAAGCCAGCCGCCTGATCGACAAACTGGAGATTCACGACACGCCCAAGCACGGCAGTTGGCTCCGGCTGTTGAGTGAACACGGGGCCGAGATCGAACTCGGCGTCCTCGGCCGCCAAGGCCTCGACCGCCGCATCCCCGACCGCGAGAAACTCCAACACGAAGTCGCCGCCTGGCAACGCCGCCGCAACGAATCCAAGGCTCACGTCGATTGGCAATTCACCACCGCCGATGCACGAGTCAAGCTCAAACGCCTCTACCCAATCACCGAAACCAACAACCACACGCCATAACCACGCAAACTAAAGTTGTTCAACCACTAGCCGCCGGTGAGTTGGAAACACCGGCGGCTAGCGCCCTGCCGCTCACAGAATCACCAAGGTCAATTCGGGAAGTTGTTTCGAGCCAGTTCCTGAGCAGTCGAATGAACTTCGTAGGACGGGCACTCTTGCCCGTCGTTTCCCCAAGTGCAGAACAACATTCATCCGGGGTCAGGCACCGCAGGCTGCGGAATTGCTGTTCTGCATTCCGTTTCCACGGGATGATCGACGGGCAAGAGTGCCCGTCCTACGAGTTGTTCAGCGGAATGTCACCGCACTTCCAAGAGCTCCACCAGGAAGTGCAGCGTCGCATTCGGCGGAATCTCCGGCGGTTTGCCGCGTGGGCCGTAACCGAGTGAGCCGGGGACTTCCAATTCGATCATCCCGCCCACCCCGATCAATTGCAGTCCCTCGGTCCAACCGGCGATGACCTTGCCAAGTGGGAATTCCGCAGGTTGCTTTTTCGGGTACGAGGAATCGAACGTCTTCCCGTCGTCCAGCCAGCCGCGATAGTGAACTTTGACGGAGTTCGCCGCCGTCGGCTTCTTGCCATCGGACTGGCGGCGGATGCGGTACTTCAGCCCCGAATCCGTGGTCGTAAATTCTTCGGGGGCATCCGCGTCGACTTTCCCCGGTTTCAATTCGGCGGAATCAGTGACGCCCGCCGTCTCCAATTCGGGAGGGAGCTTCGGGGCATCAGACACCTTGATCAACTCGACCAGGAAATGCAGGTTCGCCTTGGGGGGAATGTCGGGTGGGACACCCCGGTCGCCATAACCGAGTTTGTACGGCACCTCCAATTCAATCATGCCCCCTTCGCCCACCAACAACAGCCCTTCCTTCCAGCCGGCCACGAGAAGCTTGAGCTCCATCAAGGTCGGACCGCCGAAGGTTCCATAGGTCGTGTCGAACAGCGTGCCGTCATCCAGCCAGCCGCGATAGTTCACGTTGACCATCTGCTCGGCCGTCGGCTTCTTTCCGTCCGACTTGCGGAGGATGCGGTACTTCAACCCGGATTCGGTGGTGGTGAATTCTTTGGGGGCGTCGGCATCCTCGGGGCCGGGAGCATTCACGGCCGGCTTGGACTTGCCGGTCTTGGTGCTTTCCGAACCCCCACCACATCCCAGCAGGGTGAAGGAAAGGAACAGGAACCACAGCAGACTGCCGCGCCAACCTCGCATGATGTACGCCACTCCCGTTTGCGGATGAATTCGCGCTCGCTGGACACTGCCGGCGCGAATCGTATGATCGGTGATGAATCGGCCAATTTCCACCCCGAACGATCACTCGTGTGGGGGGAGGCCGGGAATCACCGCGGTGAGACTACGAATAACGCCCCGACGGTGTTGGGTGCCATCTCCCGCGCGACACCGGAATCCACCCCCACCAATTCCTGATGGAGACCTACTTCATGCAACCGTGGCAGATCGGAGTCTTTGCGTCAGTCGATGCCGGACTGGGTGTGCATCTGGATGTCGCCCAGGAACTGGGAATCCCCACGGTGCAGGTTCACGCGCCGCACCAGGCGACCCGGACTCAGGCGGCGGCCGATGCGTTCTTGGCGAGAACCCGCGCGGCCGGAATCACCGTGACCTGCGTCTTCGGCGGCTTCGACGGTGAGAGCTACGCCGACATCCCGACGACGGCCCGTACGGTGGGCCTGGTTCCGGAAGTGACGCGCGCCGCACGCGTGCAGGAGATGAAAGAGATTTCGGACTTCGCCAAGATTCTGGGGTGCAACACAGTCGGACTGCACGTCGGTTTCGTCCCGGCGGATCGATCGAGCGCCAGCTACAAGAGCCTGATTGATGTGACCCGCAACCTGCTGGATCATGTCGCCGCCAACGGACAGAACCTGCATCTGGAGACCGGGCAGGAATCGGCCGATCACCTGCTGGAGTTCATGCACGACGTCCAGCGGCCGAACCTGTTCATCAATTTCGATCCAGCCAACATGATCCTGTACGGGACCGGCGATCCGATCGAAGCCCTCAAGAAGGTGGGCCACTTGGTGCGCAGCGTCCACTGCAAGGACGGCAAATGGGCCGCTCCGGAACTGCGCGGCAAGGAGTGGGGATGCGAAGTCGCCCTCGGTGAAGGGGACGTCGGCATGGAAACGTATCTGCGGACGCTGAAGGACGTCGGTTACCTTGGGCCGCTGACGATCGAGCGCGAGATCGCCCACGACCGTGAACGGCAGAAGCGCGACATCGGCACCGCGGTCGAACTGCTGCAGCGGTTGAGAGCGAAGATTCTGTGAACACCGGGAAGCCGGTCGATGCGCTGCATCACTGGTGACGTTCCCGGCCGGTGATTGACGAGAGGAAGCAGACGGTGAGTGATCCGCTGGAAGATCCGTACGACGATCATATTCTCGACCACTTTGAGTCCCCGTACCACAAAGGCCATTTGTCGAGCCCGACCTGTTCGCATTCCGACCGCAATCCCATCTGCGGCGATCAGATCACCGTGGAACTGCTGGTCGATGAACATGACCGGGTGAAGGAAGCCTATTTTGACGGGAAGGGCTGTGCCATCAGCCAGGCGGCGGCTTCGATCCTGTGCCAGGAGATCGAGGGGAAGTCGCTGGACGAACTGAAGGATTTCCAAGCCAAACAGATGCTGGATTTGCTGAAGGTCCGGCTGACCGCCAGCCGTCAAAAATGTGGTCTGCTCAGCTTCAAGGTGCTCAAGACAATGCTGTATTCACTCGATGAGCAGCGTGAACCGGCCAGTTCCGGCTGAAGCCAACATCACCGCGTGAATGCATTGCGACACACTTGACCATGACCATGACCACGAATCCCCCCGACTTGGATGTCGAATCCGTTCGACGCGATTTCCCCATCCTGGATCAGCGCCTGGCCGGAGATATGCCGCTGGTGTATCTCGACACCGCCGCGACCGCGCACAAGCCCCGTTCGGTGGTCGCGAAGCTCATGGAGTGCTACGAGCAGTACAACTCCAACGTGCATCGCGGCATTCACCAGTTGGGCGACCGGATGACCACCGAGTTGGAATCGGCCCGCGAAAAGATCCAGCAGTTCATCGGTGCCGGTGAATCGGACGAGATCATCATCACGTCCGGCACCACGATGTCGCTGAACGTCGTCGCCCACGGTTGGGGCCGCAAGTTTCTGCGGCCCGGTGATGAGATCCTGCTGAACCCGATGGAGCATCACGCGAACCTGGTCCCCTGGCAACTCGCCGCAGCGGCGACCGGCGCGACGCTGAAGTACATTCCTCTGACATCCGACGGCCGGCTCGATCTGTCCGCGCTGGATCAATTGCTGACGCGCAAGACGAAGCTGCTCGCGGTGACAGCCATGTCGAACGTGCTGGGGACGATCAATCCGATCGACGAACTGGCCCGCCGCGCGCACGATGTCGGCGCGTTGATCTGTGTCGACGGCGCGCAATCGGTGCCGCACATGCCGACGAACGTCCGGTCACCGCAAATCGATTTTCTCGCGTTCTCCGGGCACAAGCTGTACGGCCCGACGGGCATCGGCGTGCTCTATGCGCGCCGGCAGTTGCTCGAAGCGATGGACCCGTTCCTGGCCGGCGGACACATGATTCGCGAAGTGTTTCTCGATTCAGCCACGTGGGCCGATCCTCCGGCCAAGTTCGAGGCGGGGACGTGTCCGTTCATCGAAGCGGTGGGACTCGGTGCCGCCATCGATTACGTGCAGAAGTTGGGACTCGCGCCGATCGGCCGTTACGAGCACGCGCTCTCCGTGCGGGCCCACGAACGGCTGTCGCAAGTACCCGGTGTGACGATCCACGGCCCGTCGGTCGAGCACAAGGGGGCGATCCTCAGTTTCACGGTCGAGGGCGTGCATCCGCATGATTTGTCGGATGTGCTCGACCGGCGCGGTGTCGCGATCCGGGCGGGACACCACTGCACGATGCCGCTCCACGAACTGCTGAATCTGACTGCGACCGCACGCGCCAGCCTGGCGTTCTACAACACGGCCGCCGAGGTCGACGTGCTGGCCGAGGCCGTGCAGGCGGCGCGGAAAGTCTTTCGGCTGAAGTAGCCGCGGCGCTTGTTCAACATCCCGTTGAATCCCAAAGAGCAGTCGGCCCGCCTGCTCGTAACATGATTGAGTCCGTTCCCCACCATGTCCTCTCCCACGATCCGCGCCGTTTGTTTTGATCTCGATGGCCTGATGTTCAACACGGAGCACGTGTTTTACGAGTCGGCCGAAGTCTTGTTGCAGCGGCGCGGGCTGGCGATGTCGCGCGGTGCCATGGATGCCATGCTCGGCCGTCGTCCGTTGGAGTCGTTCCAGGCCCTGATCGACTATCTGAACTTGAAGGAAGGTCCGGCCGAGTTGCTGGCCGAATCGCGCGTCATCTTTCATGAACTGCTCGACACCAAGCTGCAACCGATGCCGGGGCTGTTCGAACTGCTCGCACTGATCGAGTCGGTCGGTTTGCCCAAGGGGGTCGCGACCTCCTCGCCGCGCGACTACTTGGAAAACGTGTTCGGCCGATTCGACCTGCTGCCCCGGTTTCCGGTCGCGTTAACCGCCGAGAGCGTGACTCACGGCAAGCCGAACCCGGAAATCTATCTCAAGGCCGCCGAGAAGCTGGGTGTGCCTCCGGAACAGATGCTGGTCCTCGAAGACACTCAGACCGGAACCCGAGCCGGTGCCGCTGCCGGCGCGTTCGTCGTGTCGGTCCCGCACGAACACACAGCGACGCACGATTTTTCCCAGGCCAAGTACATCGCCACCGGCCTGGACGATCCGTTCGTCATCGGCCTGGTGAGCGGTCTGTAGCTTCACGCACCGAACCAGAACGGATCCGCCAGCCAGCGCAGGCTTCCCGCGCCGAGCGTGGTGGTGCCGTGAAATTCGATCCCGGCCAGAGTTCCCGGTGAGATCAGAACGCGACCGCCGCCCGTGATTTCGGCCAGGCTGCGGCCGATGTCGGGTTGATGGCCAATGCAGACCACCCGGCTGACACCCGAGTTCTTCAAGCGCTGCAGCAGCGCCGCTGTCGAGAACCCCGGCGCGAGCAGTGCTTCCTCCATGATGACAACGCCATTGGCGATTTCGCCCGCGATGGTTTCGGCAGTCTGTCGGGCTCGCACCAGTGGACTGTGCAGGACCAGTTCCGGAGGTGATTCGCGCGTCAACAGCCAGCGAGCCAATTGACGAACCTGCTGGCGTCCGAAGTCGGACAGGGCGCGGTTGAAATCGTTCCCCGCGACGTCGGCATCGACCGCCTCACCGTGCCGCCCCAGCCAAAGCTTCATCACGTCCGCCATCGGAAATCACCCTGCCCAGTCGAGTTTCAGTGGTTCCAATCTTGCTGCTCGCCGTAGCTGAATTCGCAAGAATTCACCCGGTTCGCACAACGGCCTGAACTCTTGCGAGTTCAGCTACGGCGCGAACTTGGAATTCCTGAATTTCAATACTGCGCCGCGTGCAATGCCCCTGTGTCCCTGCCGCCGCCAGAGCGTATCGACTGCTGTCACACGATGCCACAGACCGAGCGGGTGTGGATTCTGATGGGTGAGAAATCAGTCGGTGGCGATTGGCGGGACAGCAGGCTAACATTCGCCCTCCACACCCACGGAGGGGGGCTCGACTCAACCAGGCTTGGCAGCCGGATCGTGTCGGGCGACACGCGATTGGCGCGGAGCGCAGTCGCGGTGCGACGATCTCTCTTTCCCCCCAAGGGTGTTGTTGAAACATGGCCACTGCCGTTGCTGTTCGTACTGAAGACACTGAATCCGCCCTGATTGCCCGGGCGCTGTCGGCCCTCAGCCGATGCAACTGGGAGGTTGGCGAATGTGCCGCCCAGTGGACCAAGCGGTTTGCCCGCGGTCGGACGGACGCGGACTTCGCATCGCTGGTCGGTCTCAGTCCCGACCAGGTCTACCAGCGGCGGCGGGTGTGGGAGACGTTTGGCGACGTGCGCGAAAACTATTCGCAACTGAAGTGGTCGCACTTCTACGCGGCACTCAACTGGGACGACGCGGCCGAATGTCTGCAATGGGCTCAGGACGTACAGGCGGGTGTCGCCGAAATGCGGGCCTGGCGGCGCGCCCAGCATGGCGAAGATCTCAGTGAAGCGTCACTCGATGAGTCGATGGGGTTCGGCCCGGTGGAACTGACGGTGACCAGCGAATCGGCTCCGTTTGACGCGGGGCCGACCAGGGCAACGGTCAATGCCGCCGAGGCTGTATCGGACGGGGTTCAGACGGCAGCCCTGGCCGCCGGGGGTTCGGAACCGAACAGCAGTTCCGTGTACGCCCCGTTCCGCGAAGATGCCGCGACACCTCCACCGCGCGAAGCCGAGCGACAGGAACCGACGACCGAGCAACTCGTGAAACGGATGACCAGCGCCATCGAACGCTGTCAGGGCGCGATGACTCCCCAGTTCGCAAACCAGTTTCACAAGCTGCCCGAAAAAATCCGCAAGCGGTTCTTGAAGGCGGTCGAACAGCTCGCCGAGAAGACGGCCAAACTGGACGAGTGACGCCGGGCCACACCGGATCGGGTCGATGCGATGAGCCGTCGCTGGCGTCAACGACATGCCGCAGTAGTTCGACTGTGATGGTTCAGTTGATTGGGGCGAGTGCAAAGTGAGCAGTGAGCAGTGAGCAGTGTGCAGTGTGCAGTGTGCAGTGAGCGGTGAGCGGTGCAAAGTGGTCGAGCGACGATGACGGTTTTCTCCACCAGCAGGCTCCCGGACGTGCTGTCTGGTGGTCGTCGCACCGGCGTCGTCTTGGGTGGGACCGTCTTTCACTTTGCACTTTGCACTGATCATTTCTCACTTTGCACTGAATCTTTCGGATCAAACCTTCACAGTAGAAGTAGAATTCCGGGCGGGGTTGCCACGCCACTGCGGATTGCCGTCATGAACGAATTTCCACGAGGAGACAGACCGCCCGAATCCACTCCGTTGCCGGGATTCCCGCACGGGACGACCGCGCGGGTTGATGCGACGGAAGCGACGCCGGCTCCCCGAACGACGGTGCCTGCCTGGCTGGTGGCGGTCCTGCTGGTGGCTCTGTCAATCTTGATGCTGCGCAATGCGGGGCTCATTCCGTGGTTGTCTCCGGATGGGGCGACGCAGCCGCGTCCGGTGACTCCCCGTGGTGATCTGGCGGCCGATGAGAAATCGACGATCGAGATCTTTCGCAAGGCGTCACCGAGTGTCGTTCACATCACGACGCTCACGCGCAGCCGTGATCGGTTGAACCTGAACGTGATGGAAATCCCCGAAGGGACCGGAACGGGGTTCATCTACGATGATGTCGGCCACATCGTCACGAACTACCACGTCATTCGCGGGACACAGGCCGCCAAGGTGACGTTGGCCGATCATTCCACCTGGGACGCGCGGCTGGTCGGGTTTGACGCGAACAAGGATCTGGCGGTCCTGCGGATCGATGCGACACCGGACCGCCTGCGCAAGATCGACATCGGAGAATCCGCCGACCTTCAGGTGGGCCAGAAGGTCTTCGCAATCGGCAGCCCGTTCGGTCTCGACCAGACGTTGACGACCGGGGTGATCAGTGCTCTGGGCCGGGAAATCACGTCGATCGGCGGACGTCCCATCGAAGGTGTGATCCAGACCGATGCCGCCATCAACCCCGGCAATTCCGGGGGGCCGCTGCTGGACAGTGCCGGACGCCTGATCGGTGTCAACACGATGATCGTCAGCCAATCGGGGTCCAACTTCTCGGGGGTCGGCTTCGCGGTTCCGGTCGACATCGTCAACCAGGTGGCACCGGAGTTGATCCAATACGGTCGCGTTCAACGGGCGGTCCTGGGGGTCAGCGTGTTCCAAGATTCGATTGCCCGGCGTCTGGGAATTCGCGCGGGGGCGCTGGTGCAGGATGTGGTGGAAAAAGGCGGAGCGGCGGTGGCGGGAATCGAACCGACGTTTGTCGACGAAAACGGGGACATCCATCTCGGGGACGTGATCGTCGAGATCGACGGCCGCGCGATCCGGTCGTTCGGCGACATCGGCAAAACATTGGATGGCCGCAAGCCCGGCGAACGGGTCGCCGTGATGGTGGAACGACAGGGAAAGCGGATTTCACTGAGCGTCGAGTTGCAGGCCGCCACCCCTCAAAATTGAATTTCCTGATCCAACTCCCGCACGAATGGTGGGACGACGGCGAAATGATTTGATAGGATTGTCGCCGGTACAAGCAGCGTCTTGGCGGCAGGTCGTTGATTTGATCAAGGGCCTCTGCCCTGTGGCAGTGTCAATCAGACTTCTTGCGGGTAAAGTCGATGAGTACATCCGGGCCGTTGAGTGTCGTGAAGAAGGGTGATGTGACGGTGGTCGTCTTCGGACCGGGCCAGCGTCATCTTGACGAAGTCGGACTCGAAGCGATTGGCAACCAGTTGATTGCAATTGCCGAGAACGCGATACCGCCGCGCGTGGTGCTCGACATGACCGTCACCGAGTTCTTCGGTTCGTCGTTCATCGAAATCCTGTTTCGCGTGTGGAAGAAGTTGAACACCCAACCCAACGCGAAGTTCGCGATCAGCGGACTGCAGGTCTACTGCCGCGAGGTCTTGCAGGTCACCCACTTGGACAAGCTGTGGCCGCTGTACGACACGCAGGCTGAGGCGGTGGCCGGAATGGCCACCTGAAGGACGTGGGACGGGCACTCTGGCCCGTCCGTTCATGTCCATGCTCGCGGGGCGTTTCGACGTGAAGAGTCCACACGCGGCTCTGACGGAGTCGTTTAACCCAGAGCCAACGGCGAAGGTGCCGGGTGTCAGCGCCGCGATGTGTGTAGCAGCCTATCGGGGCAGGGCTTCCGAGGTGGTGTTCTTCCACGTTTGTAGCCGAATTCGCAAGAATTCGGATCGTCTGACTGATCGTCCGAATTCTTGCGAATTCAGCTACAGGCTGGGATTCTCGGCATTTCACACCTCGGAAGCCCTGGCCTATCGGGGGCGTGGTGTCGCGGGGCTTTCGATGGGCGGTTCCCAAGAGTCCGGCTCCTGAATTCGAAAGGTCACTTCGCCGTCGTCCAAATCGATCACGGTGACGGTGTAATCACCGATTTGTATGACGTCGCCGACCGTGAGATCGAGTTCGTGGTGCGACATCGCCCACCTCCGTGTGACCATGAAACCGAACTGACTAGAAGACCGGGCCGACTATAGCGACCGAATCGCGCGCTGACAACCTGTTGATCGTTGTCGTTTGCCCCGGAGATTTTGGCATTGCGGTTGTCATCGCGACTGCCGTTCGTCGACAAAGCCAACGGCACGGCAGCAGTTTCTTTCGTTCCCAAGCGGGGGCTTGAAAACGCGTCTCTCCAAGTGCCGACGGATGATTGCAGGCTGCCAGAATGCTCAGTGTTCTGCGGGAAGCAGGTCCGGTCGTGCCGCCGTTTCGTGCCAGCGCCGCAGGTTGACAGCGAGCGCGGGGTCGGTGTGATCCGCCTCCCAAAGTCTGAGCAGCGTGGCGTGCAGGCCATGAAGCCCGGTCAGGGTGGCCTCCCGTTGTTTCGGCTCGATCAGCCCGCGGGCTTCCAGGAAGCGCAGCCAGGCCGGCATCAATTCGAACGTCGCGGCGACGTCATATTTCTGCGGATTCATAAAGTTGAGCAATCGGGAAAAGAAGCGGTCAAGCGTGTCGCGATCCGGGCAAAGCAGGTGATCGGGGACGCGGGGTTTGGGATTTGATTTGGGCTTCCGCTGTGGATTCATCACTGCATCGAACATGCTCTGTCGCGGCTCCAAGTCGCCGGCCAGACGTTCCATGATGTAGCGGCTGATGTTGTCGCGCGCCAGCGCCGCCTTCGTGTAGGGCACACCTTCCTGGTGTCGTGCATAGTCGACGAAATCGTCAACCAGCGATCCCAGGGCTTCTCGCCCGTCATTCGGAATGGGCTGGTTGTCGCTGCTTTCCTCCTCGTCGTCGTCGTAATCCCGCGTGCGAGTTCCAGCCGCGCTGTGCGTCAGCTTCTGAAAATCGCCGAGCGACCAGGTTCGATTCGCCCGTCCACTGAGGTGCGCAACGTAAACGGCAAACGGATCGAGTTGGAGATCCTCGAAAAAGAATCGCATCTGCCCAATCAGTTCCGGATCGCGGCCGTCCAATTCCCGCGTCCGTTCGAGTCGCTCAAACAGGACGCAATCGGCACCCCATTGGGCGAAATCGCCCTGGCCCCACATGATGCCGGACGAGTCCCTGATCAGCGGCCAGGCGATGCGGGTGGCCTCGGCCAACACCGCCAACTCCCCGTGGTAGGCCAGCAGATCAACGTCCCGTGCGAACTGATCCACGTCGTCGCCGGCGGTCTCGGCCAGCTCCCGCGCCAGCACCGGCAGACGATCCGACCGACCGCTCGCAACGGCGTTTTCGATGCGCCAGTGGAGGTAGTATTTGCGGCTGGTCGCGTACACGTCCGGCAATCGCTCGTGCAATTGGTCGACCAATTCCTCCCATTGATCTCGCCCACCGGATTTGACTGCGCTGCCGTGGAGTTCGTTCAGCATGGCGAACGCCTGTTCGTCGTCCATCAGCTCTGGTTCGCTGAGTGTCTTGACGAAGAGATTTCGTCGGCCTTCGTCGTCGGCCGCCTCTTCAAACTCAAGCCACCGAGCGTTGATGGCTTCCATCCGCGGGTCAGGCGGCGGCACCGGTCTGGACGGCAAGGGGTGTGGGTCCGGTTTCGGATTGCGGGATGCGGAACGTGCCGAGTCCGCCACGGCAAGTCCAAGACTTTCGGTCTCGCTTCGAGAGGACTCCGCATGGTTTGCCGCTTGGTCCTTTTGCAGGCAACACTTCTTGTACTTCCTGCCGCTTCCGCAGGGGCAGGGTTCATTACGACCGGTTTTCATGATGGCGCACACTCCAAGTAGTTGATCGCAGCATTGCTCCATTGCCCGGAGAGGTCAAGCCACTACGGTGGACCCCATTGCCTAGACCAGAGAACGACTTTTATTAGAGAGACTGGCG
>JANMLE010000779.1:0-2362 GCA_031372385.1 Planctomycetota bacterium
CGCGCCCTGCAACCGCTCAGCCCCGAAGACAACCAGCTGCTCGCGGCCGTGATCCGGGGCGAGTTCGCCCTCAACGGCTTCCGCAACCGCGACCTCCGCCCGCTGCTGTTCGGCGACGGCACGGGTTCTGCGCCCGACGTCCCCGCGGACGAAGCCCGCCGCCAATCGGCCAAAATCACCCGCCTGCTCCGCCTGCCGCGCGGCCACGTCCTGATTCAAAAGGTTCCCAAGACTCATCGCCACACCCTGACCGGCCCCGGCCGCCGAACGATCACCGCCCTGCAACTCGCCCAACAAACCAGCGCCCAACAACTCGCCAAACTCGCCGTGTAAAATCTGCGCGGCGCGCGAAGAAACAAAAACGGGCTCTCCGCGATTCCTGTTGGAGCACCACAAGGGATTGTGGTAATTGTGTTCTCGCGTTTCGAGCGTAACCCGAGTCAAGCATCGGCCAAGGAGGGCTGTGATGAAGACGGCGTGTGGAGGGGAAGATCGGCTGGCCATTTGGGACGGCGTGTTGCAATTGGACGAGTTCGAGGTTGTGCATCAGGCCGAGGATGTCGCGGAGAAGACGTTGCAGTTCACGGTGGTTCCCAAGCTCGGGGCGGCGGTGTGCCCGCATTGCGGAGGGCTGTGTGCCCAGACGCAGCAGACACGAGATCGTGACGGCATTCGCGATTTGCCCATCGGGGAGCGGGCCGTCGTGTTGCGCGTGCGGGTCCGCGAGTTCCGCTGCGACGCCTGCGAGCGGTGCTTCACGCCCCCTTGGCGGTCGATCGTCGCCGGGACGCATGCGACCGAACGATTTTTGGAGCGGGCGGCAGCCATCGTGCGGCACAGCGACATCGCCAATGCGGCTCGTCTGTGTGGTGTCCCGGAGAAGACGCTCGAACGCTGGTACTACGACTACGTGGAACGGCAGCAGCGTCAACCGGCCCCGCAACTGAAGCCGATCACGTCGGTGGGCATCGATGAACTCTCTCAAAAAAAAGACACCGCCAGTTCGTGGCGGTGATCATCGACCACACCAATCGCCGCGTGCTGGACGTGTTGGAGAACCGCGACCAAGCCACCGTGACGGCCTACCTTCAACAAGCCCGGGCCAGCGGCCTGCTGGCGCACGTGACCGAGGTCACGACCGACATGTGGGACGCCTACGTCAACGCGTCCCGCGCGGCGTTCGGCCCCGGCGTGGCGATCGTGATCGACCGCTTCCACGTGGTGAAGAACCTGCAGGAACGACTGGTGGAGGCCCGCCGGGAACTGCAGCGCCAACTCCCCAAGGACGAAGCCAAACAGCTCAAGGGGTCGCGCTGGCTGTGGTCCAAGAACTGGGAAACGCTCACGGACGAGGAACGCCAAGAACTGTCCGGGTTGCGCACCCAATTCCCGACTCTGGCTCGTCTGGCCGACCAGCGGGAAGCGCTCCGCACGCTGTTCGAGGACCGCCAGGTGACCACTCCCGCCACGGGCGTGGAACGCCTCAAAACCTGGATCTCTGCCGCCCGTGAACTCGGCCTGAAAGCCCTGAACGCCTTCTGCCAAACGTTGGAGAATTGGTTGCCAATGATTGCCAACTATTTCACGCACCGCTCCTCGAACGGCCCGACCGAAGGCTTCAACCGCGGCCTCCGCACGATCCTCTGGCGCGCCTTCGGCATGACGAACTTCCAAAACTTCCGCCTCCGAATCCTCGACCGCTTCAGCCGACCCCAACCACAAGAATCAACATGAATGGCGGAGAGCCCAAAAAAACCGCAGCCCGACGATGAAGGTCGGGCTGCGGTTGATCTTGCCAAGTTCCGTGCCACCGGATGCCGCGAGCGCTGCGGTCAAGCCGGAGTCACCAATCCTCGCCCCCGATCAGGGGTTCTTGCCGGGCAGCTTGCCGTCCTTGATCAGGTCGCCGAAGGTCTTGCCTTCGGTGCTGCTCTTGCCGGCTTCGGCCTTCTTCAGAGCGGCTTCGATTTTCGCTTCGGCCCCATCGCCCTTGACGTCCTTCGCGCCCAAGGCTTCGCCCATCGCCTTGCCGTAATCGTTGCGGTTCGTCTTCTTTTCGCCGAAGTGGCAAACACCGCACTTGATGGTTTCCGTCGCGTCCTTGAGCTTCGGATAGGCCGCATTGAAGCCCTTCAGGTAACCGGGCCGGGCTTGCGCATCCTGTGGGCCGCTGACCATCGCCGCGCCAACAAATGCCACGCCACAGGCAATCCACGTCCAACTCTTCCGCATGAACTTTCTCCTAACCGTGTGACTGTCAAATGACGGTGCGGTCCGAGCCAAACAACAGTACCGTTGACCGGCTCCAGACCTTGACGTTTGAAATCCTCAGTGGATGTAGCACCGCCCATATCCAAGGCGG
>JANMLE010000870.1:0-5421 GCA_031372385.1 Planctomycetota bacterium
TGCGTGCTCTCGACCTGATCGTCAGTGGCGAAGGGATCGGACGGCTGCTCGCCGAGGGAAGCCGCCGCATGGCGCTCGAGATCGGTCGTGACACGATCCACTTCGCTCCCCAAGTCAAAGGTCTGGAAATCCCCGGCTACGACCCGCGAGGCTTGCAGACGATGGCCCTCGGATTCGCGGTCGGCTCGCGCGGCGCGGACCACAATCGCTCGGGAGCCTACGAGGTCGATTTCTCACAGGCTGTCGATCGCTTCAACGTCGGCCCCGAAGCGGCCGTGCTGGCGATCGAAACCGAAGACAAGGCCGCGCTGATGGACTCACTGATCCTGTGCAAGTTCCTGCGCGGAGTCTTCACCGATTTCTTCGCCGACTCCGCCGAGATGCTGCACCTCGTCACCGGCTGGAACGTGACGGCGACCGAACTCCGTGCGACGGCCCGGCGGATCGTGACGGCCAAGAAACGCTTCAACATCCTCGCTGGATGGACTCCCGCCGAAGACACGCTCCCCGGCCGGATGCTCAGGCAGCCACTGCCCGAGGATGCCCGGGCGCAGTTGTCTCCGGAACGATTGTCAGCGCTGGTGCAGGCGTACAATCAAGCCCGCGGCTGGAGTCCGGAAGGCTGGCTGCCCGAAAGCGATCTCGGCATCGACGACTGAATCGGGATGAAGTATGAACGCTGCGATGTGATGTGTCAGAACTTCGATTTTGGGTGACGTTACTGTAGTCCGGTCGCTCCGCCGACCGGACGTCCCGTCGGCGGAGCGACGGGACTACAGTAGTTGCCAGTCGCCCTGCCACCAACCAGTCTTTTCTTCTTGAGAACCCTCCATGCCCGAAACATTCATTCTCATTCCCGGCCGGACCAGCGATCAGGGTTGCGGCATCAGCGAAGGGAAGTTCCTGGAGAAGTACCAGCGTGAAATCAACACGCTGCAAGTGGCTCCGGGCGACATGGCCCGACTGGGCCTCGTCGACGGCGACCGCGTCCGGCTGACCGGCGAAGAGGGCCAGGTCGTCGAGGTCAACGTCACCCCCGCCAAGAAGGACGAACTTCCCGAAGGGATGCTGTTTATCGCCTACGGCGACATTTCCAGCCAGTTAATGGGGGGCGACACCCACGGCTCGGGAATGCCGACCAGCAAGGGGATGGATGTCGTGCTGGAGAAGCTTCCGGCGTGAAACGCCCGGAGTCGAACAACGCTTCGTCAACCAAGGAAACGCGATGTCAGATGCCGGCAGTGACGATCAGCCACTCGCGCTACCAACTGCATCACTGGCATTCAAGAAACGCCAGACGATTTGGCACGGGAGCCTGGTCTGCGGGCTGTTCGGAACGATTGACGCATTGTTTGCTCTTCAGGACAGGCCGTCGGATTGGTGGATTGCCGAAGGCTTTGCAGCGGCATTGTTCGCGTTGCGGTGGTGTGCTCTGGACAGTCAGGCACTCGGCCGACGACTCGGTCGCTGGATGGGGCTGACAGTGTTCCTGATTGCGCTTGTCGGAGTGCCGATCTATTTGCTACGGACGCGAGGGATGTGGCGAGGACTCGTCGCCAGCGGGGTATTTGCCGGTCTTGTCTGCCTCCTGGCAGGATTGGCATGGGGATTCGCGAATTGCCTGATCGCGATCTCTGATTGGCGTCATGGCGAGGTCACTTGGCGGCAAGGTGAATTCGGGAATGGCTGATGGCTGAAGAATCCGATACTCTTGGCGGCCTCACGTGCGCCGCGCATCGTCTTTCAAATCCCTTGTTTTGGCAGTGCATCCCATGACCAGCGCCTCGACCCAATGCTACGCCCCGACGGCCTCGGTGCCGGGGGAATTGAAGATTGTCAAGGACGCTACCTGCACCTTTTGCGGATGCGTCTGTGACGACATCGACCTGACGGTTCAGGACAACCACATCACCGAAGCCAAGCGGGCCTGCGTGCTCGGCAAGGCGTGGTTTCTGAACCACAGCAATGATGACCGGCCGAGTTGCCTGATCGACGGCCAGCCCGCCCCGCTCGAAGCCGGATACGATCGCGCGGCGCAGATCCTGACGACCGGCAAGTACCCGATCGTCTACGGGCTGAGCGATTCCCCCTGCGAGGCGCAGCGGGTCGCCGTCAGCATTGTCGACTGGATCAACGGGACGATCGACACCACAACCAGCGTCTGCCACGGTCCGTCCGGGATGGCGTTCCAGGGTGTGGGCGAAGTGACCTGTTCGCTGGGTGAAGTCGCCAATCGCGGCGACCTGATCATGTTCTGGGGATCGAACCCGGCGGAAAGCCATCCGCGGCACTTCACCAAGTACAGCCTGATGCCGAAGGGGATGTTCCTGCCCAACGGACGCAAGGACCGGACCTGCGTGCTCGTCGATGTCCGCCGGACGAAGAGCGCCAAGGCGGCCGACATCTTCATCCAGATCAAGCCGCGTGCCGACTTCGAGGGCCTGTGGACCCTGCGGGCTCTCGCGAAGGGAATCGATCTCGATCCGCAGGTGGTGCTCCGCGACACCGGGGTCGAGTTGTCCGTCTGGCAGGATCTGATGGGCCGCATGAAGGCGTGCAAGTTTGGCGTGATCTTCTTCGGCATGGGGGTGACGATGACCCGCGGCAAGCACGCCAACAGCGAAGCGCTGCTGGCCCTGACCCGCGACATGAACGCCTTCACCCGGTTCACCGCTAAACCGAACCGGGGACACGGCAACGTGACGGGCGCCGACAACGTCGTCGCGTGGCGCACCGGGTATCCGTTCGGCGTCAATCACTCGCGCGGCTATCCCCGGTTCAATCCGGGCGAATACACCACGGCGGACACGCTGGCCAACGGGGAGGCCGACTGCGGCATGACGATCGCCTGCGACCCGATGGCGAACTTCTCACAACCGGCCCGCCAGCACCTGGCGAAGATCCCGTTCATCTCGCTCGACACGAAAGAGACCCCCACCTCCCGCGCGGCCGCCGTCGCCTTCACCGTGGCGACATACGGCATCAACACCGGCGGCACCGTCTACCGCATGGACGATGTGCCGATCCCGCTGCGGCCCGCCTTCCCGTCACCCCACCCGAGCGACTTTGACGTGCTGACGAACATTGAGGAACGGGTGAAGAAACTGGTGGGTGTGACAGCATAGGCAGATTTGCTTCATCCACAAACTCATTTGGAGAGACACGATGGCAACCGATGCAACAGCAGCCAGACGCAGGCTGGACGTGACGATTGATCGCCTGAGAAAGCGGATTCACGACCCCACAGCCGTCCGGGAAGCGAACGAGCGGATGGACCGAATGCGTGAAGAAATTCGGCAGCGCTGCGGAACACTGGATGTTGCTGTCGAACTGATTCGGGAAGCACGCGATCGATGAAATACGTCCTTGATGCCTCCGTCGCAGTGAAATGGGTTCTGCCCGAAAGTGATTCCGCAATCGCGATCGATTTCAGGGACAATGTGGAGGCGGGGAATTTCGAGATCATCGCACCCGACACGTTTCCCATCGAAGTTGCTCATGCGTTGACCCGAGCTGAACGAAGAGGTCTTTTGCCAGTCGGGAAGGCATCCGACGGTTTGGACGCCATCTTGGCCAATGAACTCGAATTGTTTCCGTACATGGACTTCTTGTCGCTGGCCGTCGAATTGTCCTCGAAGAACAGAATCGGCGTTTACGACTGCCTGTACGTCGCGTTGGCTGAGGAAATGGATTGTGAACTGATCACGGCGGACGCCAGGCTCGTGAACGCGTTTCACGGTTTATCCCGCATCGTTTTGTTGTCCGACCTGTAGAACAATCATGGAACGAGGCGATTCAATCACCGAACTCAGCCAGGGGGCAGGCCGTGGCCATAATTGAACTTCAGTTGGATGACGAACTCAATGCCTTCGTGATTCGGCAATGCCGCGCACAAGGGCACGCTTCGGCTGCGGCGTACATCGAATCACTGCTGGCGATCGAGCGGCTGCGGAGTCGCCCCGGGCACGTCGCCGCGATGTTGCAAGCGGCACTGGACGACCCATCCGAATCGCAAATCGTGGACGATGAATACTGGACACGGTTGGACGCTGAAGTTTTCGGGAGCGTCCGAACGGATGATGCGCTGTGAGGCACTCGCTCCGCGTCACTTCCGCGGCCCATCGTGATGTTGTGCAGCACGCGCAATACTTGTCGGAACGGAATCCGCCGGCTGCGAGGCGATTCCTCCAGGCGGTTCGAAAGAGTTATGACAGACTTCGATCAGCACCGGATTTGGGCGAGGTTTGGGGCGAGGGTGTTTCGCAAACTCATCCTTGCCGGTGCTGGTGTGTCCGCCGATTTGAGAAGTACGTCATCTATTATCGCGTACTGCCGATGTCGATCGAAATCGTGCGTGTCCTGCATTCGGCTCAGGACGCCGAAAGTAAAATCGGACTGTAGGATGGCCAAGATTGCATGATGGAACTCACTGACTCAATTCGTCCCGCCTGAACCACACCCATGATAACTGCTGACTACACGAAGATTTCCCAGGGCACCGTCTACGATCCGGCCAACGGCGTCGATGGCGAGGTGCGTGACATTTGGATCGCCGACGGCAGGATCGTTGATCCACCCTTCGATCCCGGCGTCCGGCCGTCGCGCACGATCGATGCGGCGGGGTTGGTGGTGATGCCCGGCGGCATCGACATGCACTGCCACATCGCCGGGCCGAAGGTCAACGTCGCGCGCAAGATGCGGCCGGAGGAAAAACGGCGCGGCGAGCAGATGCCGCGCACGAACATCGCCCACAGCGGATCGCTGGGGAGCGTCCCCAGCACGTTTGCCACCGGCTACAAGTATGCGGGAATGGGTTACACCACCGCCTTTGATGCCGCGATCCCGCCGCTCGGTGCCCGGCATGCCCACGAAGAGTTCGAAGACACGCCGTGTCTGGACAAGGGCTTCTATGTCCTGATGGGGAACAACCACTTCGTGATGCAGTCGATCCAGCGGAACGAGCCGGAGAAGCTGAAGGCGTTCATCGGCTGGCTGCTGTGCGCGACGAAGGGGTTTGCTCCGAAGCTGGTGAATCCGGGCGGTGTCGAAGTCTGGAAGTCGCATACATCGGGCAACGTCAGCGGGCTGGATTCGGACGTCGATCACTTTCATGTCACGCCGCGACAAATCATCCGCGGTGTGGCTCAGGCGGCCGCCGAGTTGAGGCTGCCGCACCCCGTTCACATTCACTGCAACAACCTCGGCATGCCGGGGAACTGGCACACCACGCTCGACACCATGCAGTCGCTCGAGGGCCATCGCGGTCACATCACCCACGCCCAGTTCCACAGCTACGGCGGCGGCGACGGGGATGAGAACACGTTCAACAGCAAGGTCGTCCCGCTGGCCGACTACGTCAATTCGCACCCGAACATCACCATCGATGTCGGCCAGGTGCTGTTCGGCGAAACGACCAGCATG
>JANMLE010000894.1:0-2689 GCA_031372385.1 Planctomycetota bacterium
CTCGTGCGATAGACGACGGCGGCGGCTCCCTCTTTCGCAATCGAGCGGGTCGTGCTGGGAATCGTCAGTTGCGGATTGCGTTCGAGGTATTCGAGCGGCCACACGACATGCACGATGTGGTTGCTGTTCGAGCAGATGAACCGGTTGCCCCAGTCGTCGATCGTGTGTCCGAACTGCTGGCCCCCCGAAACCATCGTCAACTCGTTCGTGGCGGGGTCGAGCCGCAGATCGCGCCGGCCCGGCGTGAATTTTTTCTCGGGCTTGCCGTCGCGAGCAGGAATCGTGAGTTCACCGCCAGCCAGTCCCGACGAGAAGTAGATCGCGTTGTCGCGTCCCCATTCGAGACCGTTCGCCAGTGCCTGCACATTGGCGTGACTGAAGCCGGTGCAGATGATCTCCTTCATGTCGGCCACGTCATCGCCATTGGTGTCTTTCATGAAGAACAGGCTGCCCGATGCGAGCACGTACACGCCTCCCTTGGAACAGCAAACCGACTGTGCCCACCGCAGTTTGTCGGCAAACACAACGCTGTGATCCATCCGGCCGTCGCCGTTCGTGTCGGTGAGCAGCCGCACACGCGACCACGATTCGGCCCGCTGATCCTTGTACTTCTGAGCGCGCTGCTCGGGGAGGAACGGATAGTCGGACATCTCGACAACGTACATCCGGCCTTGTTCGTCGAAGGCCGCGTCGATCGGATCGACCACGTCCGGCTCGGCCGCGACGAGTTCCAGCGTGAACCCGTGCTGAAGCGTGAAGGTCTTGAGTTCCTCGTCGGGCGTCTTGCCGGGAATCCGCGGCAACAACGCCGCCAGTGGCTTCTCTTCGGCCCGCAATTCAGCGGACGGGACGACTTGCCATCGAACGGCGACTGCGACGAGTGCCAACATCCAGATCCAGGGACGAACGCTCATTAACGGGTTCTCCAAGGCGGGGGATTCGAACTCGTCAGAGGATACCGAGTCTCATCGGTGAAACCACCCGTTGGAGATCGGATCAAACGTCTCGCGTCGCGCGTCGGTGCCTGATAGACTGTGCGGTCGATCCCGCCCGCAATCCTGCCTTCCAACGGACGAATGATGTCCCTGCCGAGCACACACCTTTTGAGAAACATCCCGCTGCGAGGATTGTCTGCGGCGCTGATCTGCGCGTTCGTCATGGCGTCACCGCGACTCTCCGTGGACGCGGCGGATCGGCCGGTGAGTTTTGTCAACGATGTCGTTCCGGTGTTGACCAAGGCCGGGTGCAATGTTGGCGTCTGCCATGCCAAGGCGGGGAACGGGCAGAACGGGTTTCAGTTGTCGTTGCTCGGGTTTGAACCGACTGAAGACTTCGAACATCTGGTGCGGGAGGGCCGCGGGCGGCGGCTGTTTCATGGAGCCCCGGACCGGAGCCTGTTGCTCCTGAAAGCCTCAGGACAGGTGCCACACGGCGGTGGGACTCGGCTGGCGGCGGCTTCGGAAAGTTACGCCGTGATCCGCGAATGGATTCGGCAGGGCGCGGCGTTTGATGGCGCTGCCGCTCCGAAGCTCGTATCGTTTGAAGTCCAACCGGCGCGGGGTTCGATTCAGCGTGGAGCGGAGCAACAACTCCAAGCGATCGCCAAGTATTCCGACGGCAGTATCCGCGATGTCACGGCGATGGCTCTCTACGAATCGAACGACAAGGCGATGGCCGACGTCTCGGAGCACGGACTCGTGAAGATTTCCGACATCGTCGGCAACGTCGCCGTGATGGTCCGGTATCAAGCGCGGGTCTCGGTCTACAGCGCTTCGGTACCGCTCGGCGCACTGGTTGAGAATCTTCCCCCGCCGAAGAACTTTGTCGATGAGAATGTCTTCGCGAATCTCAAGGGGCTCGGCATCCCGCCGTCAGTCCTCTGCGATGACGCGACGTTCCTACGTCGAGTGACGCTCGACATCGGCGGGCGGCTACCGACCGAAGAAGAATCGGCCGCGTTCCTCGCCAGCAAGGACGAGCGGAAAAAAGACAAGGTCATCGACGAGTTGCTGCGAAGTCCCGACTACGCCGACTTCTTCGCCAACAAATGGACGGCGCTGTTGAAGAATCGCCGTGACGATGAAAGCGACACGGTTTCCAACTTCGCGTTTCATGCGTGGGTGCGAGACAGCTTTCTCGCCAACAAGCCTTACGACCAGTTCGTGCGCGAGCTACTGGCCGCGACCGGCACCGTGATCGGCAATCCGCCGGTCGCATGGTACAAGCGGGTCAAAGAGCCGAAGCAGCAGATTGAGGATGTGGCTCAACTCTTCCTCGGCGTCCGCATGCAGTGTGCCCAGTGTCATCATCATCCGTTTGAACGCTGGAGCCAGGACGACTATTACTCGCTGGCGGCGTTCTTTAGTCAGGTCGGACGCAAGCCATCGGGGACGCGCGGTGAGGACTTGATCTTTCACAAGCGCGGGATCGCGGTCGCCGCGAACATGAAAACGGGAGTGCCGCTCAAGCCCGGCGCGCTGGGCAATGCGATTCCGGAGATCGCGGCCGATGAAGACCCGCGACTCAAGCTCGCCGATTGGATGGGCTCGAAGAGCAACCCGTTCTTCGCGAAGTCGCTCGTCAATCGGTATTGGAAACACTTCTTCGTGCGCGGCTTGATCGAGCCGGAAGACGACATCCGCGACACGAACCCGCCGACGAATCCCGCTCTGCTGGAGGCTCTCGAAAA
>JANMLE010000930.1:0-3677 GCA_031372385.1 Planctomycetota bacterium
GAAGAAACCCCGGTAAGTTCATTGACGGCGGACACGATCGACATGACGCAACATCCTCCCCACACGCCCCTCAAGATGGGCATTCCGATTCCGAACTCGAAGCTCGGGATGTGGCTGTTTCTCGGCACGGAAATCATGTTCTTCACGGCCTTCATCGGCACGTACATCGTGCTGCGGATGGGTTCGCCCGGCTGGCCGACGGACGTGCATGTGACGCACATCTCGATCGTCGCGGGCGGGTTCAACACGTTCGTGCTGATCCTGTCCAGCTTCCTGGTCGTCCTGGCGCATGACGCGCTGTTGGGTCAAAAGTTCGCCCGGGCCTGGCACTTCATGCTGTGGACGCTGGTGCTGGGTTTTGTGTTTCTGGGGGTGAAGGGCTACGAGTACTCGGGCAAGATCCAGCACGACATTCTGCCGGGCCACATTCCCGAGAGCGACAAGCAGGCGATGGACAAGGTCGTGCGCCAGTTCGGATACATCGTCGATTCCAAACTGGCGGCGATGTTCCCCAAGGAGGTCACTGTTACGTTTGAACTGAAGAACAGCGGCCTCGGAAAGCTCCACCTGAAAGACGTGAAGCCCGTCCTTGAGTCGGTTTTTCCGAATGGTGAAGAAGTCACCGCCGCCGATGATCAGTATTTCCGTGTGCGCACAATTGCCCAGGATCAGGCGACGGTTGAGGCTGCCATCCACACCGCATTTGCTGATGGAAAAGTTGGCCGTGTCAGGGTGGTCCTCTCTGAGACAAAGGACATCACCAAGCGAGAAGATCAGAAGACGGAACTCGACGTTCGCATCAGCACCTTGAAGGGGAAGGCGAATGCGACTGAGTCGCAGAAGCAGAAGCTGGCGGAAGCCGAAACGGTGAGTCGGTTGTTCGCCGAGCAGGTGGACCTGAGGGAGCATGTCCGGAACAACTGGACGCTGTCATTCCCGCTGGTGGCGTTCGACCAGTACCGGACACTCGACGAATCCAACGACGACTGGAAGAAGAAATATGACACGTGGAAGACAGTGAACAAGAAGGCGTTCGACGACGGCACGCTGAAGGAACTCAAGGACTATCTGACGGACGGAAAAGTCGGGGTCTGCACCCTGCACGAGGTCAACGACCGGGTTGAGTTCCACCTCAAGAAGGATGAAGCGTTCAAGCCACTGCTGGGCTCGTTGCAGCCGGCCCATCCAATCCTGTACGGGAACCTGTTCGCGTCCAATTACTTCCTGATGACCGGATTCCACGCGCTCCACGTCATCATCGGGCTGATCATGTTCGGGCTGGTTCTGAAGAAGGGGAGCAGGCTGTGTCTGGCCGATGCGACGTTCGTGGAGAACATCGGCCTGTACTGGCACTTTGTGGATCTCGTCTGGATCTTCCTGTTCCCGCTGATCTACATCATTTGACGGGCAGTTTGACGGCCGCGATTGGCGACCGCAGTGTGGCAGTTGACCTGCCGTGAAGATGTTTCGCACGAATTTGAAATGAGACGGCTGGGGAACCTCAGTGGATTGCCCCCGGGAGATAACAGGATGTCAGACCACGCTCACGACGATCACGAGTTTCATTCGCACTTCAAACTGTATCTCGGCATTTTTGCCGGGCTGTGCGGCTTTACCATTCTGTCGATCTTGGCGGACGTCGTGACGATTCCGTACAAGGCGAAGGTTGGAGTTGTTCTGGCGGTGGCGACGTGCAAGGCCCTGTGCGTGATGCTGATCTTCATGCACCTGAAATTCGAGCGGGCCTGGAAATACCTGCTGCTGGCTCCGACGATCATCCTGGCGTGTACGATCCCGTTCGCACTGGCCCCGGACGTCGGATTTCATTACTACACGCCGACCGACCCGCAGATCGCCGAGCACGAAGCGAACGAGGCGGCGAAAAAAGCCGGTGCCGCTGGCGGTCATGCCGCGGACGGCCACGGTGGCAGCGATCATGGCGGCGGCGATCACGGCGGCGACGGGCATGCCCCCAAGAAAGAGACGCACCACTGACGTGGATGCACCGGATCAAGAATCTGCCGCAGTGAAACAGGAAGCCCGGCTTGTCGCCGGGCTTCTGTTTTCCAGGGACCGAAAGAGCCGCATGGTGTTACCGGTCACAAGCAGTGAAGAGCCGATGGGCGACGGCGATGCGGCGGTCGTGGTTCGCGGCGTCGCGCATCGCAATGGCGTGGGACATCAAGGGTGCATGTCAGCTTTTGATTTTCTTTCGTGGTTGATTGGCGGGTTTGGGTCGTCGGGTGAAGGCGTGGCCGGGGCGGGATTGGAGGTGCCGGACCAGGCGGTTGTCTTCGCTGAGGGCGGCGGCCCGGACTTGGGGATGGCTTCGGCACCCACGGGGTCGTTCCAGAACATCTCGGTCCCTTTGACGCGGAGGTTGATCTCTTTGGCGAGCGACTCCATCCACGCCGTGGTCACCGGCAGGCCGGCGCGGCGGTAGTCGGGGTAGTGCATGCGGCCGCGGTTGTTGGTCAGGTAGGTGATCGTTTTGGCGACGACGCGACGCGGGGCGGTTTCGGCCGAGTCCGTCGGTGCTTCGCCCAGCCGTGATTGCCAGACGTGCAGTTCTTCGAGGACTTGGTCCACCTCGCCTTGCCAGCAGCCGCGCATCCAGGCGAGGTATTGGCTCCACGCATCACCGGCCTGAGCATCGTCAGCTTGAACATCGTCAGCTTGAGCATCGTCAGCTTGAACATCACCGGCCTGAGGATGCAGGGCTTTCGCATGCACGGCCTTGGCGGCGACGAACAGGTGGCTCAGCGGATGGATGAAGTCCAGGATGGGTGTGAAGTCCGGGAAGTGACGCTTCCAGAGGGACCAGTTCCACGGCAGTCCGTCACCGAGGAACGCTTGGGCCGCCGCTTCGAAGAAGCGGCGCTGTTTCGCTTCGCAGTGCATCTGCCGGCCGAACTCGTCCGAGTCCGCCATGCTGGAGAGGACCGTGTTAATTGAAGACCGTGCGGACCAGCCGTTTCGGACGCCAGTCGTGCGGCGCGAGGGGAGTTGCGGGCGTGAGTGGTTCGTCGGCCTCGGCGCGGGGAGCAGTGCTGGGAACCGGTGCCGCGACCGACAGCGCTTCGGTTTCGGCGAGCTGCGCCACATGCTTCGGATCGCAGAAGCACTCGGGCGGTTCGGGCTGGGGATCGTCCACAAACGTCTGCCGCGTGGCGCGAATCAGACAGGCGTTCTTGTCCTCGCGCCAACCGGTCTCCGCCAGATGCACGCCGGGACCGCGGTTCATCTCGCGCGTGCGGATGCGTCCGCCGTCGCATTCGACAATGGCCAGCTCCGGCACGTTCTCGGGCCGCGCGGCCAGGGAGTTCGCGCTGGCGGGCGGGGCGTCACGCCGCTCGGCCAACTCGCGCCCCACGTCGCCGACGATCCGCAGGATGGTGTTGTCGGAGACGATGAGGTTCGCCACCTCACGCAACACGATCTCCGCCCGCTGCGCCGACCGGATCTCCGACGCCGCGACCGTGATCCGCAACACGGCCTGCGGTGTGAACTCGCGCGCGTCAAACCCGAGCCGTTCCCGCAGAGGGAAAAAAATCGCGACGGCATTCGTCGCCAGCATTCGTCGTTAGGGGCCCTTCAGTTCGAGCAGTTCGACCGATCCGTCGATCGAGGTCACCTCCCGCTGCGGCGTGGTCGCCGCGCACACCGTGCCGCACGTC
>JANMLE010001005.1:0-1823 GCA_031372385.1 Planctomycetota bacterium
CTCCAATCGACTTTCGGCATCACGGTTTCTCGTTTAGCCCCAACGCCATCGGCGTGGGAGCGATTGGTGATCGGCATTCATCAGCGCGCACGCCGTTGGCATTGCGGCGAAACGTGGAAGTGGAAGCCGACAGCTACGTCAGCGAGATCATGTGGTTGCTCAACCGTTCGTAGCCGGTGTCGGTGATCAGGTAATTGTGCTCGATGCGGATGCCGCCGATGCCCTCGACATACAAGCCAGGTTCGAGCGTGATGACATCGCCAGTCATCAACACGTCGTCACTTTGAGGGACCAGGATCGGCGCTTCGGGATGCGCCAGGCCGATGCCGTGCCCGGCATGATGCGCGAACTTGTCCGCCAGACCGGCCTCCAAGATCGGCTTGTTCACGGCGTGGAACACATCGCGCGCCATTGTCCCAGCCTTCAAGACCGTTTCACCGCTGCGTTGCGCCGCCGAGACCAGATCGTACAGATGCTGCTGCTGGGAATTGGGCGCACCCACCGTCAGGCAGTTGGTGAAATCGGAACGGTAGCCTTCGAGCACCACGGAATAGTCGAGCGTGAACATGTCGCCCGGTTGCAGCGCATAGTTCGTCGGCAGGCCGCCGACCTTGGGATGCGCGGCGTTGGCCGCTCGAAAATCTCCGTAGATGAAGGCCGGCCGACCGGCGGCGGCGATGGCGGCGTGCTGGACTTCGCGGAAGATCTCGAACTCGGTGATGCCGGGGCGCATGATTTCGCGCAGTCGGATCATCCCCGCCTCACCCGCCCGCATGCATTCCTTGAGCAGGGCAATTTCGTCGGGATGCTTTTGGCGGCGGAGCGACCGCAACGTGGTCCCCAGATCGATCGATCCGGATTGGTCGACATCCGCCGCTTCGCGTCGCACCGAATGCCGCTCGTGATCCAGGCCGAGCAACTCGAACGCCCCGACCGGCAACCACTCGGCTTCGACCGCCCCGCTGCGACCATACAGTCGGGGCGAGAGCTGTTCGGCGGCTTCGAGCAATGCATGGTCGCGGTTCTTGACCGAATGCTGGTGGTCGTACCACTTCACCATCACTTCATCGTCGATGAACGGATCGGCCGCACGAGACCGCAGCGAGAAGTTGTCCCCCAGCAGCGTCGCCTTGCCGTCCCGTTCGAGCAGCAGCCACGCGCGTTCGCCGGCCGAAAACGTCTGGGGATGAATCCAGAAGTTCGACAAATACAGCACATGCCGCGGATCGGCGATCAGCAACCACTCGCACTCCGGCGGAGCGGCGTCCCACAACCGCTTGCGCCGGGCGAGACAGCCTTCTTGGGTCAGCATGGAGACGTCTTTCAAATGGGATGAACTGCGAAGTCAGAAGTCAAAGGGGGAGGAGTGTGACCACAGATGACACGGCTTTCACGGATGGAAGAAGAGAGGGCAAGTAGAGGGATCAAAGAGAACGCGATCAGTGCATCATTCATTCATCCGCCCTCAATCCTCAAACTGTGTCGGGTGGAAAGGAGGATCAGCCGTCAGTCGGTCAGCCATCAGCGTTCGGCCAGCAGCCATTGCAGTCAGCCGACTGCCGACTGCCGACTCATCCGGTCTCTCCTCCGACTCTCCGCCATCCGGTTGATTCGGCAATCGTCGACGAAATCTGTGGTCAGCCTTCTTCCTCCGCGGCTTCGCTTCATCCACTGGGGTGGTGCAACTGCGTGTGATGTCAATGCACGCCCTGCGCGGCGAGCCAGCGTTCGGCGTCGAGGGCCGCCATGCAGCCCGTGCCCGCGGAGGTGACGGCTTGGCGGTAATAGCTGTCGGCCACGTCGCCGGCCGCGAAGACCCCTTC
>JANMLE010000988.1:0-3975 GCA_031372385.1 Planctomycetota bacterium
GATCGGCCGGCACTGGATGCTGGTGCGCGGTCTGATCGGCCATGCGGTCGGCCACGCGCTGCTGGCGTTTGTGACCGGCTGGTGGCAGTTCATTCCAGCGTCGATCCTGTGCGGCTTCGGCCACGCCCTGCTCTTCCCCGCGGTCGTGTCACTCGGAGCGGGAGCGTTCCCGAAGGAGTGCCGCGGAACAGGTACAGCGATCATCCTCGGGTTCACCGATTTCGGTTCGCTGCTGTTCGCGCCGATCCTGGGCCGGATCATCGACGTGTACGGGTTCCGCGCGATGTATCTCACGTCGAGTGGCACCGCGCTGGCCGTGGCACTCGGCTACATGTTTGTGGCCGTGTGGCACGTGGACGAGGAATCGCGGAGAGAAGTGAGAAGTGAGAAGTGAGAAGTGCAAAGTGCAAAATGTCAGGCACAGGCATTCGTTGTCAGCCTGACTCGGCAATGTTCGTTTCAGCGACAGACTTCCGTGCCTGGGAGCGTCTGTGCCGTTCTTCCACTTTGCACTGATCACTTCTCACTTTGCACTGATCCTTCCCCCTTTGCACTGATCCTTCCCGCCCGATCCGTCACTGAAGACCTACTGCGTCGTCTGCGTCTTGACGAAGGTGGCGAGCGACTTGAGATCCACCTGCTGCCCCTCCTTGGGGAACGGATACGGCAGCAGCCACCAGTCCTCGGTGAACGACGCCGATTCGCCCGGCTGCAATCGTTCGCGCGGGCCGATCGGTTCCAGTTCGATGCGCGGGCCGGTCGGATACCAGACGGACAGAGTCAGCCCCGCCGCCTCGTTGTAGACGCGGTCGGGAAACGTCGCGAACCGCTTCACGAACAGCGTGTTGTTGGGCATCAGGTATCCAAGCCATCCGGCCGTCGCATCGAACCCCAGCTTGGACTTACGCGGCGGGGCGAGGATTTCGAGAAAGCCGTCCCGCTCGCGGATCTTCTCGTCAGTGTTCCGGACGTTGATGATCGCGCTGTCTTCGTACATCGCGTACTTCGACGGGAACCGGCTGGGCCGGTCGCCGAGCGGGATCAGGCAGATCCCTCCGCCGGGTGAAAACGATCGCCCCCAGTGACAGACCTCGCGCAGCTCCTTCGAAATGTTGTGAATGCTCTGCTTGCAGACCAGGTGGAACGGCGCTTCGCCACCCCCCTTCCCGCTTCCGATGAGTTGGAATTCGCGGATCAATTGAATCCCCGCCGCGTCCTCTTTCGGGCTGGTCAATTTGGCGGAGTGCGTCCCCGTGATTTCGCCGGTCCATTCGCCCGACCACAGCTTGGGGTGCGGAATCACTGTCAGCTCGGGCCCATAATCAAACCGTCCCGCCGACGCTGCTCCCGGCTGGCCCGGTTGCCACTTCTTTTCCTGCTCATCGAGAAACATCGAGTCCTTGCCGTCCACCGAGAACTCCAGCACGCGACCGCCAACCTGCGGGCAAAGCACAGCGCGCGTGTTGCCGCGATGGATCTCGATCGCTTTGGCATATCCATGAAAGGATTTCACTCGGGCCGGCTGGTCCTCGGCGAGCGACGGCGCATCGGAGCAACTCAGAACGATCAATGAAAACGCCGCAGCCAGCATCGTGGAGACTTTCATGGGCAGATTCCTTGAGAGGATCGTGGCCGGCGCAGCTTTGCGTCGTCGGCGTTCACCACCGTGGGCCGACGCAGCCTGCGTCGGCTGCGGACGCTGGCAGCGTCCACCACGTGGGGTGGTCAGAGTACCCGCCGGGGAGGCAAATGTCGAAAACGCCGCCAGATGGTCCTTCGCTCGATCGGACCTCGTGGCCGACACCCCACCCCCAACGTCGCAGTCACGACGGAGCAGGGATCGAATCGGACGCCGTCGTCGGATGTTCGGTTGGAGCCGCCGGTCGATAAGGAACATGCCGCACGATCTCCGAAGTGATCTTGCTGTTGGGGATCAGCACGCGCTGGCCGTCTTCCGTGGACAGGATCGTGTGGAAGATCAGCATCTCAGTCACCCGGCCCCGCGCCCCCGCCACTTCGATGGTGTCGCCGGCGCGAAAGAATCGATAACCCAAAATGATGATCCCACTCGCCAGGTTGCTCAGCGAGTTCTGGAGCGAGAGCGCCAGCGCCAACCCGACCGCACCGAGCACGGTGACCAGCGACGCGGTCTGCACGCCGAGTTGTGCAAGCACCGCGATGGCCACGACGACCAGCAGGATCGAGTAAATCAGACTGCTGAGAAACGCGACCAGTGCCAGATCCAGTTGAAGTCGCCGCAGGCCGGTCGTCAGCCAACGCATTCCCAATTGAGCGGCCAGCCAGCCGGCACCCAGGATCGCCGCCGCCTTCACGAGGCTCAGTCCCCATTGGACCGCCGGCAACTCCAGATACGGATTGAGATCAATCAGGGGATTGCCAAGCATGGCGGATTCCTTCCATTTCGGAGTGGGATGACTGTTCCCGCCGCGGCGACCGGGCGCGTGACGGAGACCTCGAACACTTTACCGCATCTCGGGAATGGGGAAATCACCGTGTGAAGACAATCCGGTCCGCCCTCGTTCGGCGCGGGTCTCCGATCCCGCCGAAACCTGCGACCGCAGTTCTCTCCGACCTAGGCGACCGCCAGGAATTCTCTGACCCACAGGCGCGCTGCCACTGCGCGACAGGAGAGCCGATCATTCACGGACGCTGTCTTCCACTCGGCTTGCCTGTCGGGGGGCGACATGGCTATTCACGGATGACGGTCGCCTGAGCGCCGCCGACCCAAGTGTCGCGCACCCGGCAAACCGTCGCGCAGGCGGTCGAGAAATGCCCAGATTGGTCGCCTGAAATCCGATCAGGGCAGTTTCTCACGATGTGCTTCATCGCCGACTTAAACACGAACCGCGGCCGGCGAAGCCCAAGCCACAGTACCTTTACGCAGTTTGCAACGCTCTTTCTGTTCGGGGCGCTGCCATTTCATCGAATGGTCTGCTTGACGGACATGCAGCATCTGGCGGCACGTATCTTGCTTCCTGTCATTTTGTTGCCATTGCCATGGTGGAGCCGGTCGTTGCAGCGATCACGGTCTAGGCGCATCCCGTCACGGAGGCACACGTATTTTCGAGGGGACACTCCGATGAATTACAGTGACAACTTGGTGGCCCGGGTCGCGGGGGCGATCGCCTTGGGAGGGTTCGCTGTTCTGTCCCTCGCCTTCTCGGTCCCGGCAAATTTCCACGAGACTCAGAGCTTCCCGGTGCATCCCGTGTTTCGCGCGGTTCCAGAAACAGACCGCACGCAACCATCGCCCGACTCCGCGGAGACCGAACGGATTCGACCCGGCGACCCAAGATTGACTGCCGCGCAGCGGATGCTTCAGCACAAGGTCGAACTGATGCAGCGGGGACGGGCGTTCCTGCTGACCGTCCCCGCGTACACGGCCAAGCTGAGTAAGCAGGAGGTCGTGAAGGGCGAGTTGTTGCCCGAGCAGGTGATGTCGCTGAAGTGCCGCCACAGTCCGTTCAGTATCTACCTGCGGTGGCAGACCGGGGATGTCGGCCGCGAGGTGATCTACGTCGAGGGCACCAACTCCGGCAATTTGATCGCGCACGACGGCGGATGGAAGTCCCGGCTTCCGGCGCTGTCGTTGACTCCCGATTCCTGGCTCGCCATGCGCGATGCGCGTTATCCGGTGACTGCGGCCGGCGTGGTGGCTCTGATCGACATCATGGACGGGATTCACGCGAACGATCTGGCTAGCGCGAACTTCGCGTCGTGCGAACTGACAAGCGAGCATTTTGACGGACGACCATGTGACACCTTCACGATGCTGTACAAGAACAGTGAGATGTCGCCGATCTACCGCAAGTCGATCACCATGATCGATCAAGAATGGCACGTGCCGCTCTCCACACGCCACTTCGAATGGTCGAAGGCGGAAACGACAGTCCCGGAAAACCAGCTTGATGAGGCGACGCTGATCGAGTCCTACATCTTCACAGACCTCGCACT
>JANMLE010001019.1:0-7131 GCA_031372385.1 Planctomycetota bacterium
TGGGCCCGCTCCAACAGCCTGTGGCCGATGCCGTTCGCGACCGCCTGCTGCGGGATCGAACTGATGGCCACCGCGTCAAGCCGCTTCGATCTGGCACGGTTCGGCGCGGAAGTCATGCGGTTCAGTCCGCGACAGTGCGATCTGATGATCGTCGCCGGGCGCGTCGCGATGAAGATGCTCCCCGTGCTGCAGCGGATCTGGCAGCAGATGCCCGAGCCCAAGTGGTGCATCAGCATGGGTGCCTGTGCCTGCACCGGTGGCGTGTTCGACACCTATGCCGTGGTGCAGGGGGTCGACCGCTTCATCCCCGTCGATCTGTACGTCCCCGGCTGCCCGCCGCGGCCCGAACAGTTGATGGCCGGGATCATCGCGCTGCAGGACAAGATCCGGCACGGCGGCACGCTGATGGGCACTGAATTCGCCCGCCGCGATTCCTCGAACGGCCCGACTCCCTTTGACAGCGACGAGTTGATCCGCATCCGCGAAGCCAACGAGCAGTTGATTTCGCTGAACTAAATTTGGAGTGCGGTGGCTCGACACCGCTTTGGAATTTTGGCGACGCTGTGAGCGTTGTTACTGATGCACGGGGATTCAAGGTCGGGGAAACAGGCTTCGCCAAAATACCAAAGCTCCGTCGAGCCGGAGCACTCCCAAAGAAAGGGAAAGCGGCGACGAATCGCCGCACTCAAAGATGTCCACCGAAGACGCACTGAAGTCGAAGTTTCCCGATGACGGCCTGGCATTCAGCCAGTTTCGCGACAACCGGCGCGTCGTCGTTCCCGCGGCAAAACTGCTGCCGGTCCTGTCGCTGCTCAAGACCGATCTCGGCTTCGACATGCTGGCCGAAATCACCGCCGTCGACTATCTCGAATACGAGGGGGCGACGGACCGGTTCGGCGTCGTCTATGTCGTGCTGAATCTTCAGGCCGGCGAACGGCTGATCATCAAGACCTTCGTCAACGATCCCAACCCGTCCCTGCCGTCGATGTATCCGCTGTGGAAATCCGCCGACTGGCTGGAACGCGAAGTCTATGACATGTTCGGGATCACGTTCACCGGCCACCCCGATCTGCGCCGCATCCTGACCCCCGACGAATTCACCGCTTATCCGCTCCGCAAGGATTACCCGCTGAAGGGCCGCGGCGAACGCCACAACTTCCCGATCGTCACCCGCGCCGATGGCTGATTGCCTGGAGTCACTGTCTTGTCCGCCGCCATGACCCCGCCGACTCAATTGACGCGTGCGTTCACGCTCGATGAGTTCATCGAATTCCCGGAACGGGATCAGTATGAACTCGTGCGGGGGCACTTGGTGGAGCAGACGATGAGCCTTGAATCACAGTGGGTCGCCGGTGAGGTTTACGGTCACCTCCGCGAGTACGTGCGGAGTCATCAACTTGGAAGAGTGTATCCGGACGGGGTCGCGTACCAGTGCTTCAACTCGCTTCCCAATGATCCGTTCCTTGTGCGGCGGCCGGATTGTTCATTCATCCGCAAGGGGCGGGTTTCAACGGATCAGTACAAGTCGGGGTTTTGCCGCGTGGTTCCCGATCTGGTCGTCGAAGTCATCTCACCGACGGATGTCTATCGCAATGTGCAGCAGCGCGTCCATGAGTTCCGGGAAGCGGGTTGTCCGCTGATCTGGGTCATCGATCCGGACTCCCGGTCGGCATTGGTTTATCGGAGCGACCGGTCTGTTTCCGAAGTGGGAGACGACGGGATTCTTGACGGCGGAGACATCATCCCCGGTTTTTCCGTCCGGCTTTCCGATGTGCTGACTGAACCGGGGACCGAAGGAATCCTGTAGAAGATTTTCGTTGTGCCGCGCACACGACCCAACCGCCGTTCACCGATCCGAGACTGCTTCCACCATGTCCACGACACTCGAACAACCGCTGCTCACGCCGGACGACTTCCTGTCGCATCCCGACCGCGACCGGTATGAACTTGTGAACGGCCAGCTTGTGGAGACACACATGAGCATGGAGTCGGTTTGGATTCAGGGGCAGGTTTATCAGCAGATCGATCAGTTCGTGAGGCAGCACCCTTTGGGGATGACGTTTACCGACGGCCTGACGTATCGCTGTTTCGCCGAGTTGGCCGCAGACCCAGAACGGATTCGCCGGCCCGATTGCTCGTTCATCCGGGCGGGGCGAACGACCAGCGATCAGTTCGTGGGTGGCCACTGCGAAATCGTTCCGGACTTGGTTGTGGAAGTCGTCTCGCCGAATGATTCGTACTACGACATCCAGAAGCGGGTTCATGAGTTCTTGAAGGTCGGGTGTCCGCTGGTTTGGGTCATCAATCCGAACAGCCGCATGGCGACGATCTTTCGGAAGGATCGCCGCGTGATCGAGATCGACGAGACTGCGGAATTCGACGGTGAAGATGTGCTGCCCGGATTCCGCTGCCGACTCGCCGAGTTTCTGCCTCCCGCCAAGTTGCCTGATGTGCTCTGAGTTGTTTCCACAAGTCGCGCGTTGCGAGTGACCCATGCCGTTTGACGTTTCCGATCTCGCCGAAATGGATGCTCCGGAAAAGGAGTATCTCTGGACGCTCAACTTTGGGCCGCAGCACCCCGCCACGCACACCACGCTGCGGTTGATCCTGACGCTGGACGGCGAAACCGTCATCAATGCCGTGCCGCACATCGGCTACCTGCATTCCGGGTTCGAGAAGCTGGGCGAGCACCTCGACTTCAACCAGTACGTGACCATCGTCGACCGGATGAACTACATCTCACCGCTGGCCAACGAAATCGCCTGGCATCACGCGGTCGAAAAGCTGCTGGGGATCGAACTGACCCCGCGCTGCAAGTATCTGCGCACGATCCTGGCTGAGTTGATGCGGTTGCACGACCACCTGCTGAACGTGGGAACCACGGGCCTCGACCTGGGGGCCTTCACGGCGTTCCTGTATGCGTTCTACCAGCGGGAAAAGATCTACGACATCGTCGAATCGGCGTCGGGGCAGAGGTTTCACACCAGCTACACGCGCGTCGGCGGCGTGATGTTCGACGTGAACAACGCCTGGGTCGACAAGATCCGCGAATTCCTCAAGGGGTTCATGCCGGTCCATGCCGAAGTGCATCGCCTGCTGACCCGCAACCGGATCTTCATCGATCGACTCAAGGGGGTCGGCTACCTGAGCCCCGCCGACGCGATCAGCATGGGAGTCACCGGTCCGCTGGCCAGGGCCAGCGGCGTGCTGCGCGACCTGCGCAAGGACGAACCGTATCTCGCCTATCCCGATCTCGACTTCAAGGTGATCGCCTCCAAGGACGGCGACTGTTACGCCCGCTACCTGGTGCGCATGCAGGAGATGCTGGAAAGCGTCAAGATCATCGAGCAGTGCCTGGACAACATCCCGGCCGGCCCGGTTAACATCGACTCCGCCACGCATGTCGTCCCCCCCGCCAAGCCCGCGGTCTACCGCAGCATCGAGGGATTGATCCAGCACTTCGAAGTCATGATGCCCAACCGCGGCTACGAAACCCCGCGTGAAGAAATCTACGCCGCCACTGAATCCCCCAACGGGGAACTCGGTTTTTACATCGTGGGCGACGGCAGTCCCCGCGCCTATCGCGCCCGGACCCGGCCGCCCAGCTACATCCACTTCGCCATATTCCCGCACATCATCAAGGGGCACCAACTGAGCGACGTGGTGGCGGTGCTCGGCAGCCTGAACATCATCGCGGCGGAACTGGACCGATAAGAGGAAGAGTTGGAACCACGAAATACGCGAAAGTCACGAAAGGGAAGAGTGACGCGGCGGCACATCATCGTGAGCAAGTCATGAGTGCCGGACAAATGCCCCGGTTGTTGCCTGAATTCGTTTGCGTCTTCCTTTCGTGTTTTTCGAGTATTTCGTGGTTCAAATCCTGATTGAGTGAGATTGAAGATATGGCTGTGTTAAGCGACGAGCTGCGAAACCAGATTCGGGCGCAGTTTCCGAGATATCCCAACAAGCAGGCGGTTGTCCTGCCCGCACTGCACCTGGTGCAGGACGCGCACCGGCACGTGTCGATCGAAGCCGTGCGAGAAATCGCCGAGTTGCTCGAACTGCATCCGTCGGAAGTCCACGACGCGATGTCGTTCTACCAGTTCTTCAAGGACGAGAAGCACCCGCTCGGCAAACACCGCGTCTGGGTCTGCCGCAGCATCAGTTGCATGCTGCGCGGCGGCGAGGAACTGCTGCAGCACATGTGCGAACGCCTGCACGTCCATCCCGGCCAGACGTCCGCCGATGGAAAGATCACGATGGAATTTGCCGAGTGCCTGGGGGCCTGCGAAGGCGCCCCCTGCGTCCTCGTCGACGACGAAGCCCACATGAACATCACGCCTGAAAAGGCGGATGAGTTGTTGAAGAGTTTGTGATTGGATCGGAAGAACCGCGGTGAAGCCATGCCGAACGTGATCGTACTCGCCGGACCAAACGGTGCTGGAAAATCGACAGCGGCAGCGAGATTGTTGCAAGGAACACTGCAAGTGACGGAGTTCGTCAACGCTGACGTTATTGCTCGCGGGCTGTCCGCCTTTCACCCGGAAGGCGCGTCGATGGCGGCGGGGCGGATCATGCTGACACGGCTCCGCGAACTGGCAGAGGATGGAAGGGATTTTGCTTTTGAGACGACTCTCGCCAGCCGGTCATTCGCTCCGTGGTTGAAGCAGCTCATTGAGGAACGTGGCTACCGCTTGAGTTTGTTCTTTTTCTGGTTGCCGAGTGCTGACATGGCGGTCAACCGTGTCGCAGAACGATCTCGATCCGGAGGCCATTCGGTTCCGGAGGAAACGATTCGCCGACGTTACGAACGCGGGCTGGCCAACTTGTTTGCGAGCTACATGCCATCGGCCGAGCGTTGGTCGGTGTTCAAGAGTTCGGAGAAGGGAATTCCGGAAGTGGCGAGTGGCGGCAGGGATCGCCAAACGGTTGTCTCATTGGTGGAAGATTGGAAACAGGTTTGTCGAGGCATGGAATCATGATTCAACCCATCGAACGAGACGCCTCGGGAAGTGAACTCGATGCGATCTACGACGACAAGGGAAAGATTCACGCGGCCTTGGTGGAAGGCGTTCGCGATGCCCGTCGTTGGCACAAGCGAATGGGATTGCCGATCGTCGAATGGCGGGAAGGCAAGGTGGTTTGGATTCCCGCCGACGAGATCGAAGATGTAGAACCCACAGATGCAGTCGTAACTCTCCCTGCCATTGCCAGGAACGAATAGTCAGCACCATGAGCTTTGAACCAACACTATTGGCCCGCGTCGGCAAGCCCGACAGCCCGTTGCTCGAAACTTACCGTCGTGACGGCGGCTACGAGGGCTTCCGGAAGGCGCTGGGGATGCCGCCGGTCGATGTCGTCAACCTCGTCAAGAACTCGGGGCTGCGCGGCCGGGGCGGCGCGGGGTTTCCCACCGGACTCAAGTGGACGTTCCTGCCCAAGGATCATCCCGGCCCGATCTATCTGGCGATCAACGCCGACGAAAGCGAACCGGCGACGTTCAACAACCGCATCCTGATGGAGGAGGATCCGCACCAGGTTCTCGAAGGGATCGCGATCAGTTGCTTCGCGATCAAGTCCAAGACCGCGTACATCTATCTGCGGTACGAATACGGTCGCAGTTACCGCGTGATGCAGAAGGCGATCGACGAGTGCTACGCCGCGGGGATCTTCGGCAAGAACATCTTTGGCAGCGGGTTCGATCTGGATGTCGTGCAGCACCGCGGGGCGGCGGCCTACATCTGCGGCGAAGAGACCGGGCTGATCGAAAGCCTCGAAGGGAAGCGCGCCTGGCCGCGCATCAAGCCGCCATTCCCGGCTGTCGAAGGCTTGTTCCGCAAGCCGACGATCGTCAACAACATCGAAACGATGGCCTGCGTGAAGCAGATCCTCGACCGGGGTATCGACTGGTTCAAGAGCCTCGGTGTGCCGCCCGATCCGAACAATCCCCGCGACGCCGGCAGCTACGGTCCGAAGCTGTACTGCATCAGCGGCCACGTGAACAAGCCGGGCTGTGTCGAACTGCCGATGGGGATCACCGCGCGGCAACTGATCGACGAACACGGCGGCGGAGTCTGGAAGGGCCGCAAGGCCAAGGCGGTCGTCCCCGGCGGGATCAGCATGGGCTTCATGTCGGCGAGTGAACTCGACACGCCGCTGGACTTCAACGGCCCCGGCAAGGTCGGTTGTCTGGGCTTGGGGACCGCCGCGGTCACGGTCATCGACGATCAAACCAGCATGGTCGACGTGCTGTTCAACTGCGCCCGGTTCTTCTCGCACGAATCGTGCGGCCAATGCACGCCGTGTCGCGAGGGAACCGCGTGGATGCACAAGATCCTCACCCGCATCCGCATGGGCGAGGGACAACTGCGTGACCTCGACCTGCTGACCGAAGTCGCCGCCTCAATGGGCATCATCCCCGGCACGACCATCTGCGGCCTGTCCGACGGCGCCGCGTGGCCGATCAAGAACGCGATCAAGAAGTTCCGCCCCGAGTTTGAAGAGTACATCACCACTGGCCGCAAAACGGTCAAGCCCGCCGATGCCTTGATGGCGGCGCATTGACTGCGATCATGTCGGGAGTGAGTTGCGATTTGTTTCGCGAGTAACACGAAGAGGCCATGATGACCAAAAAACGACTGAAATGCCGCGTGCTGAACGGCATGTTCCGCGACGAACGGGTGATTGTGATGCGACATTTGAATGGTGAAGAGTTGGCGATGTTCGTTCCCGCCTCCGAAGTGTTTGGAGAGATCAACCAGGACGGGGCGGTGGCCGTGGACGTGTTTCAGCAGGAGGGGACCACTTGGGCGGTGTTGCCCACGGAGTATCGTGACAGCTATGCCGTGAATGCCGAGGACGTTGTGCCGTCATGATTCTGTCGAACGTCGAGATTCAACGGGCAATTCAGGAAGGGCGTCTGGTCATTGACCCGGCTCCGTTACCCGAACGGCCCATCGAGGCCGGCAAGTATTGTCCTTACCAGACCTCATCAGTTGATCTACGTCTGGGAGACGAAATCTCGTTCTTTCGCGAGGGGTTGGCAATCAACATCGACCTGAGGAGCGGCACTTTTCCGACATTGTTCCAGCCGAATTCGCAAAGTCTGACGATTACCGAAGACCAACCCTT
>JANMLE010001028.1:0-1089 GCA_031372385.1 Planctomycetota bacterium
CGCTCCACAACTACCTCGACGTCCACAACGGGTTCCCGCCCGGAATCGTGTCGCGTCTGGCCAACCCCGCGTGGGTCATGCCTGCGGGATCATGCAATGCGTCGCCCGATGATCTGGGTCCGGGTTGGAGTTTCTTCGCGCGGATGCTGCCCTATCTGGAACAGGGCAACTTCTACAACACGATCGACTTCAATCTGCCGCTGACCGACCCCGTCAACGCCGGCGCGCGACGGCGGGTCGTCAGCGCCTTCCGCTGTCCCAGCGATGCCGGGCCGCCGTTGATCGAGATTTACGACTGCGGTTCGACTCCCTCCGTTGCCAACACGCCGACGGTGCTGACGGACGGGGGCGGGACCAGCTACGTTGGCAACCTCGGCGGGGGGAAGACCGGCGACCCCGATTACGGTTGCTATGAGTACCAGCCGTTTAATGGCATGTTTCACCGCAATGTCAGTGTCCGCGTGGCGGATGTCACAGACGGGCTGTCGATGACCATCGGGATCGGCGAACGCCAGGGGGGCTTCGTGCAGAGCGCGTGGGCGGGAATCGTCGCCGGGCAGGAGGTGCTCTATAACTCGACGACCCGTCCGCCCCCCTACAACCCGGCGCTGCCGCCGTGCCAGAACTGGCGGCCCACGATTACGGCGGTGGTGGTCCACAGCCGGCAGTACACGGTGAATGCCCCGAATGGCAGCCCGGCCAGCTACTACTCACCGCATGTGGGGTGCGGCCACTTCCTCTTCATGGACGGCTCGACCCGCACGCTCAGCGCCAGCATCGACCTGTCGATCATGCGCGCCCTCTGCACGCGCAACAACCAGGAGATCGTCGGGGAGTTCTGAATTGGTAATGGTGAGTGGTGAGTGGTGAGTGGTGAGTGGTGAGTGGTGAGTATCAAGCGACACTTCTTTGGAAGTGCTCCGGTTTTCTTTGGGAGTGCTCCGGCTTGACGGAGCTTTGGAATTTTGGATTGCGGCGAAGCCGCTTTGGTGTTTGACCCGAACGGGAGACTCGGCAGATTCCAAAGAAAGCGGCCGGGCCGCATTCCAAAGCTCTTTCAAGCCGGAGCACTCCCAATGCGTTCCGGAG
>JANMLE010001068.1:0-3771 GCA_031372385.1 Planctomycetota bacterium
TGCCCGATGTGCCCGTCTTCAGGTTTCCCGCCGGTTTCCTGCGGGCAAGCGTTTGACCCGCGTCGTTCGATACCCAACGCGCGAACCGCATCGCATACTGTCGCCACAGTGGTGCCTCGGAAACTGGCTTGCGTGGCGGGCCGCGTTGGACCCACGAGTTGGCAGAAGGAGTGGCGCATGCAATCTCGACGAATCATTTCCTGCGCGGTCGCTGGCTGGTTGTTGTCAATTTCCGTGGGGCACACGGCCGAATGGGGCCTGAAAGAGGGAGCCCCCGCGATCAAGTCCGTCAGCGCGATCGCGTTTGGTCCGGACGGAATCCTGTTTGTGGGCGACTCGAAGAGTGCCGCGATCTTCGCGGTCGGGACGGGCGACACCAAGGGCGATGCGTCGAAGGCGCAGGTCAACGTGCCGGGCTTGCATGGCCAGATCGCCACGGCCCTCGGCACCACCGCCGAGAACCTTGCCATCAATGATCTGGCGGTGAATCCGCTGACCGGCAACGTGTTCGTCGGTGTGACGAAGGGCAAAGGGGCCGATGCAACACCCGCCCTCGTGCGGGTCGACACCGCCGGACAATCGACCGAAGTCTCGCTGAAGAAGATCCCGTTCCAACAGGCCGTGCTGCCGGACGCGCCCGAGGACAAGGACGTCGCGCGCGGCGGTCGTTCGCAGAATCTGCGCAACGACGCCATCACCGACCTGGCGTATGCCGAAGGCAAGGTGTTTGTCTCGGGAGTGGCCGCGGGGGCTTCGCCGTCGAGCGTGCATCAGATCCCGTTCCCGTTCTCTGACGGCGTCAACGGGGCGAGTGTCGAGATCTATCATGCGGCCCACGGTCGCAGTGAGGACAGCGCCGTGATCCGCACGTTCGTGCCGCTGAACATCAACGGTGAACCGAGCCTGCTGGCCGGCTTCACCTGCACCCCGCTGGTCCGGTTCCCGATCGACAGTCTGAAGGCCGGATCGAAGACCAAGGGGACGACCGTGGCCGAGTTGGGGAACCGCAACAAGCCGCTGGACATCATCAGCTACCAGAAGGACGGCAAGACCTTCCTGTTGATGGCGAACTCAGTGCGCGGCGTGATGAAGATCAGCACCGAGAACATCACCAAGAACGAGGGCCTGTCGACCCCGGTCACCGGCGGCGGCACGGCGGGTCAGCCCTTCGAGACGATCAAGGAACTGGACGGCGTGATCCAACTCGACCGCCTGAACGACACGCATGCGGTGATCCTGGTCCAGTCGTCGCCGACATCGCAGGATCTGCGCACAATCGCGCTCCCTTGATCGCAGCGGATACCGGCAATCAGAACGAAAGAACCGGGGCCGACAGTCAATGTCGGCCCCGGTTTCGTTTCGTGGCTCCGCGGAGAATCTCAAATCCCCGCAGTTCGCGATTTGCGCCGTAGCGGAATTCGCAAGAATTCAGGCAGTTCTGCTATCGGGATGAATTCTCGCGAATTCGGCTACGGTGAGCAGTAAACGTGGAACCACTGGATTTCAAATTCCAAGACGACGGGCAGGAGTGCCCATCCTCCCTTCAAGACAACGCGTGCGTCACCGCGGCCTTTGTTTTTTCCAGGCCCGTCTTCGCGACCTCGAAGGCATCCTGCTTCCAGTAGTCGCGGTTGAACAACTCCAGCGACAGGACACCGCGATACCCGACATCGCGCAGCATGCGGAAGATCTTGTCCAGCGGGGCGACACCGTCGCCCGGATAGACGCGATGCGCATCGCTGATCGTCGCGCGGGGCGGTTCGGCGGGATAGTCGTTGACGTGGAAGTTGTGCATCCGGCCACCGGCGAACATCGCCAAGCCCTCGAAGTCGGACCCGCCCTTGTAGATGTGGTAGATGTCCAGCAGGAAACACGCCTGCGGGTGCGCGGCCTCGATGCCGACGAACGCGACTTCGCCCAATCGGCAAAGCGTCTTCGAGAATCCCCACAGTTCCAGTTGCGGTAGGATCCCTTCCGCGCGGCCCAGCTCGCACAGCGCCTGGTACCGTTCCGCCAGCTTGAACGGGTCGAGCCCGGTCTTGTCGGTCACGCCGACTGGTGGCGCGGCCAGCCGTTCGCCGCCAATCGCGTGGACCAGCCCCATGCAGCGTTTGGCCTCTTCCAGCCCCTTCTTGCGTTCGTCATCGTTCTCGTGCAGAAACGCCGCAAAGCCGATCGCGCTTTCGACCGTCAGCCCCGCATCGGCAATCCGCATGCGCAGATCCTTGAGCGACCCGCCGTCCTTCGTGTAGCGGTCGAGTTCCCCGATCCACGGCTCGATGCCGGTGTATCCCGCCTTCGAGGCGACTTCGACCCCGGCCAGGATGTCGACCTTCTTTCCCCGGTACTGGCACTCGCGAATGGTGCTTGTGTTGAGGCAGAATCGAAACAGATTGGTGACAGCCGCAGCGGGCTTGGCTTCCTGGGCGCGGGCCGCCCCCGACAGCGCGAGCGTCGAGGCCGATGCCGCAAGGAAACCGCGGCGAGAGAGATCTGATGACATGACACGAAACTTTCAAAGGGGCCGTGGACAGGAACGCGCGACAGGATACGCCGAATCAATCAGGGGTTGTAGCCACGCTCGCCAGAGCGTGGGCGAGTAGTGGTCATCAAGACTGCTTCGCCCACAGTCTGGCGACCGTGGCTACCCCCGGTTTGAACGCTGAAAAGGCATCAGGTGCAATCTGGTCAGCCAACGGCAGCCAGCCCGCGGGACAGATCGGCCTGCAGATCCGCGGGATCTTCCAGTCCGATCGACAGCCGCACCAAACCGTCGCCGATGCCGTATTCGGCCCGTTCGGCGGCGGTCATGAACTTGTGGGAGGTTCCCGCCGGGTACGACACGGTCGTCCGCGCGTCGGCCAGCGTGGGGGAGAACGGGATCACATGCGCCAGCGCGCGAAACAGTGAATCGACCGCCGCGCGGCCGCCGGCCAGATCGAACGACAACATGCCGCCACATCCCCGTGGCAGCAGCCGCTGCGCCAGGGCGTGATCCGGGTGGTCTTCCAAGCCGGGATAGAACACGCGCGTGACCTGCGGCTGCGACTTCAGGAAGCGCGCGACCTGCAGCGCCGTCCGGCAAACCCGCTCCATGCGCAGCGGCAGCGTCCGCAGACCGCGTGATGCCAGCCAGCTTTCGAACGGGTTCGCGTTTACGCCGTACAAGCTCGACATCGCCCGGATCTTGCGGATCAATCCGTGGGGACCGACCACGACGCCAGCCATCACGTCGCCGTGACCGTTGAGATATTTCGAAACGCTGTGCCAGACCAGCGTCGCGCCGTGCGCGATCGGACGGATCAGGCAGGGCGTTCCGAACGTGCTGTCGACCAGCAGCGGCACGCCACCCAGCGCGGCGACGAGGCCCGGCAGATCGGCCACTTCGAGCAGCGGGTTGGAGATGGACTCGACGATGCACAGCTTCGTCTGCGCTGTGACGGCCTGACCGAGCGACGCGACATCGGCCACGTCGAAGGAGTTCACCTTCAGTCCGAACGAGGCGGCCATGTGATTGAGGAGTTGACCGGTTCTGCCATAGAGCACGCGCGCGGCGAGCACATGATCGCCCGACTGGACCATCGCCATCAGCACGGCGGTCAGCGCGCCCATCCCCGATGCGGTGACAACCCCCGCTTCCGCCCCTTCGAGTCGGGCGACATCGCTGGCGAATGCTTCGTGGTTCGGGTTTCCGTCGCGGGTGTAGATGTAGCCCTTCTCGCGCCCGCTGGTGACGGAGTCCAACTGGTCGAGCGACCCGATGTCGAACGC
>JANMLE010001100.1:0-2400 GCA_031372385.1 Planctomycetota bacterium
ACTCTGGCCATTTCCAGCAGGAACAGTCGCCGCAGGGCGTCGTAGCCGCGGTCGTTGGGGTCTTCGAGATTGTCCCAGTACCAGTAATGAGGATCGTTCGCACGGTAGGCGTGGTGCCAGAAGTGGGTGCAGTGAATGCCGAGGCCCAGGAACTCGCCACGCATGTCGATCAGGGTCACGTCGGCATGACGGTCCGCGAATTGGGAGAGGACGTCGTTGTAGGACTGCAAAACTTTCACCCCGTCCGGCCATGCGGGCAGGCCGGCGTAGACGATGTCGCCGTCTCCGTCGGTGGGATCGTAGATGTTGGCGATGAAGATGTGGCAGCCACCAGGGAACGTCGCCCGCACCTTGTCGGCAATCACGTCCAGCCTCGCTGAGTAGTTCTTCGTCCATTCGACAACTTGATCGATCGTGGCTCCATACATCGCTGCTTCTCGCGGTGGAGTCCGGCCGTAATTGTGAATGACGTCGTTGCCGCCGGTCGTCATGACAACGATCCCGAACGTGTCGGCGTCGTGGGGCTGCAACTTGGGGAGTTGATAGTCGACGCATTCGATCGACGTGGTTCCGGAAATTGCCAGATTGAGCGACTCCAAGTTCGGCAACACGTGAGACAGACTGATCCCCGACATGTCGGGAAACTCGTCAGCGGGATTTCGGACGAGGCGTTGGAAATAGCAATGGCTCCCCGTGCTGGCTCCCAATCCCTGGGTCACGCTGTCACCGAGTCCGAGCAGCACCACCTTGCGATTGCTCCAAGCTGCCTGGAATGCCTCGCGCGAGACAGCCGGCCCGGCCGGCCCCGATCCCACGGGGCGGGCATAGCGGTAATGAGTCCAAATCGCGACCACCGTCACGATCGCGATGCCCAGCGTGATCAGCGTGATCAGCCGCCTGCGCTTGTTGCGGTTGGGGACGGCGGGTGCGGGAGAGGTTTCGTTCACAATGACCTTGCGGATGAATGAGGAAGAACGCGAGAGGCATGAACGTGAAGAGGTGTCGTGGCGATGGTGGCACATTCTTTGCGCGCCGCTTGGCCGATGCCGAGTCTGACCCGCGTCGAAACCACTTTCAATCAAGGTCGAATTGGAATTGCGCGACATACGCTCCAGCACTTCCGCCCACCGCGCCTATCCGTCACCTGGGTTGCCGTTCCGGGCCTGAATCAGCGATGATCCCGCGTGATTCGTGGTGTCATGAACATCGACAACTCCCTTCAATCGGAGAGCCAACATGAGCTGTTCCCGGCGAGTCACCCTGTGTCTGATCGGAAGCGTGCTGGCGACCTCGTTGTGCTGCGGATGGCCGGCGCGGGCGGACGAATTGCGCGACGAGGAACGCGGGGCCGGGTTTGTCTCGATGTTTAACGGCAGGGACTTCACCGGCTGGCATTTCACGGGTGATCAGCCGGCGGACAAGGTGACGAACTGGAAGGTGGCCGACGGCGTGATCCAACTCAGCGGCGGAGGCAACCCGCATCTGGCGACCGACGCCGAATACGCCAACTTCGAAATGCGGTTTGAATGGCGGGGCCTGAAGCCGAACTACAACAGCGGCTACTTCATTCGCAGCGGCAAGAACCTCGGCAGCAACCAACTGAACTTGGTCAAGGGGGGTGAGGGGGCGTTCATCGGCGGCAAGGTGACCGGGGCCAAGGGGGTCGGCGACTTGCAGAAGCCGTCCGGTGAGTGGAACGAATGGCGGGTGCTGGTCGAGGGGGACAAAGTCACGTTCACCTGCAACGGCAAGCCCGCTTGGGAAGCAACCGGACTGAAGCCCGACAAGGGATTCATCGGCCTGCAGGCCGAAGGGGCACCGATGGAGTTTCGGCGACTGCGGATTCGGGAAATCAAATGAGTTTGGACCGCGGATGGCGCGGATGGGACAGTTCGGAATTCCGCGAGTTCCATGTTGTCTGCAGGACATTACGTTTTGAATTGGTGGGTATATGACGAAACTTCATCTCAACAGTTGTTGTCGGACTTCAGCGGCTTTTCTTCTGGTCCTGCTGGGAACGATCCCATCGGCCGGCGCGGCGGAGATCGACTTTGCCCACGACATCGTTCCCGTCTTACGAAAACACTGCGGGGAGTGTCACACCGGCGACAAGAAGCAGGGCGGGTTCTCGATGAACACGCGCGACCTGCTGGTGGCCGGTGGTGAAGCAGGCCGCGCGGTCGTGCCCGGCAAGAGCGGCCAGAGCGAATTGATCAAGCGGCTGACGTCGAACGATCCGAACAAGATGATGCCGCCGGAAGGAGACCGGGTTCCCCAGGACAAGATCGCGCTGCTGATGGCGTGGATCGATGCCGGGCTGAAGTGGGAGGACGGGTTTGCCTTCAAGGCCGCCAGTTACGAACCGCCGCTCAAGCCGCGCCGTGTGGAACTGCCGCCGGT
>JANMLE010001117.1:0-1184 GCA_031372385.1 Planctomycetota bacterium
GCAGCGCCTCGTCACATTGTGACTGTGAGATCTGTCCGAGTTGCCGCATGCGCCGCAGCACGGTTTCGCGCCGTCGGCAGGCAGCCTCGGGATGCCGATCCGGCGCGTAACGATTCGGAGATTGCGGCAACCCGGCCAACACGGCCGCTTCACCGAGTGACAACTGCGAGGCACTCTTGCCGAAGTACGCCTGCGATGCCGCTTCGACTCCTCGCAGATTTCCACCACACGGAATCAGGTTCAAATAGTCCGCCAAGATCTCGGACTTGGTTCGATGCCGCTCCAGTTGCAGGGCGCGAAACGCTTCAACGAGTTTGGCGCTCCACGTCCGCGGACGCTCGTCGATCATCTTGCAAAGCTGCATGGTGATCGTGCTCGCGCCCGAGACGGTGCGTCGCGCCCACAGATTCTGGCCGATGGCCCGACCAACAGCACACAGATCCACGCCGCCGTGCGATTCGAACCGCTCGTCTTCAATCGCCAGCACGGCTTTCGTCAGCCACGGCGACATCTCGGTGAGCGGAACAGGACGCCGGCGTTGGCCGTCCCGGCCGACCAATTCCAAGAGCGTCCGCCCGGACCGGTCTGTGACGAGAATGCTGCTCTCGGGGCGATCGAGTTTCTCCCGCGGGAACGGGAAGAGATGCCAGCAAATCGCAAAGGCGAGCAGCGGCAGCAACGCAGCGGCAGTCGCTGTCGCTGCCAAGGCGCGACGATACCGGTGACACGTCACGAAGAAACGGGCGACGCCGCGATAGACGCGGCTCGATCGGAACCCGTTGGTGAGTCGACAACGATCCATCTTTCGTCGACCAAGATTTGGGAAACGACAATCCCCGTCCTTGGGGATGGGCAACGTGCAAGACGGCAGTGCGGCCGAATTGCCCGTCACAATTCCAAAACACTCGGATCCGATGGGCGGGGAACAATCACACTCAGAAGTGACAAGACACCCCGCGACCGGGGATCAAATCACTTGGCCAGCGCCGTCTCGTGATCCAGCCGCTTCTGCATGACATCGGCCTGGGCACGGAAGTGCTTGGCATGCCAGAGAAACGTGTTTTGCTTGGGCTTGCTGCCGGCGAGGCCCGCCAGGCGCTCGTACTTCTTCGACAACTCCAGCTTGACCTGAATCTTCTTTTCAACTGACTTCGACATGTTTCCAACTCAAATTCGAACTGGTG
>JANMLE010001134.1:0-3092 GCA_031372385.1 Planctomycetota bacterium
ACCCACTTGCCTCCGATCAGCATGTTGGTTTGACGGATCTTCGGTGGAGCGACGGTTGCGGCTGACATGATGGATCTCCTGAACGCAGGGTGAGGGGCCGAGAGCTACCTGACAACAGCGTACCCGGCGAAGTGTTCGCAGGACAGGTTTCCGACCTGTCCGTGATCGGCAACCCATTGGCCGGGCCGTGGCGATGAGCGCTGCCCCGAAAGCGAATCCCTTCCCAACAGGCCGCTCCGCCGTGTGCGATCACCAAGTTCGCACGCTTTCATCGACACCTGCGCGGGCGCGGCCGATCCCGCATCTCAAACCAACCGCGGCGAGTTCTTCAGAGTCTGATAGACGACGCAGTATCGCTCGGTGAGTTCAATCAGCTTTGCCAGCTTTTCGGGCGGCGCCTCCGAATCCAAGTCGAACTTCAGCCGGATCTCTTGGAACCCGATCGGGACGTCGCGGCTGACTCCCAGCGTGCCGCGGAAATCAACGTCGCCTTCCGCCGTGATCGAACCCGACCGGACGGCGATTTCCATCGCGGTCGCCACCGCCCCCAGCGTGACCCCCGCGCAGCCCACCAGAGCGTGCAACAGCATCTCAGCGGAACACGCTCCGCTGCCATCGCCACCCGTCAGCGGATGCAGTCCCGCGCACGAGGGATTCGGATGCAGATCGAGCTGGCAGGTGATGTCATTCACATTCAGTTGGCCGACAGCCCGCAACGTCACCAGCGCGGACGCGGGGTCGTCCCGGTACTGGTTCTTGAACGGTGTCTGCTGCGCGCGAAGTTCGCTGGAGTTCATGATGGTCCGTGGTTCAAACAGAGACGGCAAACGATTTGATGCGCGACCACAATACACCGCGATCACCGACAACTGAACGCCGCGCAGAGTCCCCCCTAAACCTACAGCGCTAGCCTGGCCATTTTGCGACTGAACGCGGACGAGCATTCGTCAGCCCGGAGGGCGGCAGATGGTAGCCCACGGCGTTAGCCGTGGGGAGAGTGCGGCACGCGCGATCAGGCCGGAGGGCGGCACCTCGAAGGACATGAAAGGGTCATCAAAGTATCGCCCTCCGGGCTCAGGGAAAATCCGCACAACTCAACCCACGGCTTGCGCCGTGGGCTACCATCTGCCGCCCTCCAGGCTGAAAAGACAATCACTTCCGCCGTCAGGTTAGCGCGGTAGGTCTAATGCCGTACGCCAATCTGATGAAGGATCAGTGACTCCGCTAATTGGCAACGCCCTGCTCTGCCCGGCGGAACGTGATCGGATTAGAATCGGTCGGCATGAGCACTTCTTCCGCGCCGCCATCATCCAAGCCTCATCGGGGAACAGCGCCGACGACGGACAGACAGCACTTTGCGGTATTCTGGGGATGGTGCCTGCGGCGCGAGTCATTGCGGATCGCCCCCCAACTTGCTCTCACGCTCCCTTTGATTCTGCTGGAAGTTTGCCTCTGGTCGTCTTCGCCACCGCGGTGGCATCCAAACCAGGGGGCGGACTTGCTCATGGTTCTTGTCGGGATCGCCGCGATGATGATTCTCGGCGGCGGTGCCATCCATGCCTCGCAGGCATTCTGTTGGGAGGTTTCGCCTGAATTGCGGGAACTGGTGCGGTTGACGGGGATCGGCCCGGTCACGCTGCTCTGCTGCAAGTCTCTGGCCCGCTGGTCGACGATCGGTTGCTCGGTCCTGTTGCTTGTTCCTCCGGTGAGCTTCGCCATCACGCTCGGCGGCGTCACCACGGCACATCTTGGCGCGTGCGGTGCGGTCCTGCTGATGCTGACGGCCCTCATGACGGGAATGGCACTCGTGGCCGGCGTCTCGGCCACCGATTCGCAGAACTCGTCCACGACCGCCGTCATGGGGACGTTCCTGTTGCTGCTGCTGTACCACGTGATGTTCTGGTTGACCGCGGTCGTCGTGTATCTGGGATATCGGGAGGCCAACGGAGGAGATTGGGGTCCGATTCCGTTCAATTCCTGGTGGCGGATTCCGTACGACTTCGCCTGGCAATCGGCCCCGGTCACAGTGTTGGTGCGCGCGTGCCGTTCGCCGGATCTCTTCTCGCCGCTGTCGCCGTCGTACTGGATCCATTTCCTCACCGCGCTGTTCGGATTCCGCATGGCGTCGGTGGTGATGATCAACCGGTTTCGCTCGGTTCGCGGCCCGACAGAGGCGGACTTGGAAGCGACCCGCCCCGCAACGATGTCCGTCGGCAGCGGGCGACCGCGATGCTCGGATGCTCCGCACTTTTGGAAGGACACTCAGATTCTGGCCGGTGGTTACCGGTCCCAACGGTTCTTGGGACTGATCTACGGGTTGATCGCCTTCGCCGTGCTGTTCGTCGGGGTGGCGGCACCGCGTGAGCATGAGGCGGAATACTCGTTGCGTCTGGCGATCTTCGCGGAATGCGCCTGGCCGGTGATCTTCGCGTTCTATCTGGATGGACTGATCTCCATCGAGTTCCGCGAGCAAACTTGGCAGAGCCTGATACTGCTGCCGATCGACCGGCGGACGCTGCTCTGGGCCAAGGTGCGGGCGGTGGCGTGGCAACAGCGGGCCATTCTGTTGCCGGTTGGCGTGGCGGTGGCGTTCGGCTTGCCACGCGCTCCCGGCCCCGTGTTGATGACCGGGGTGATCGCAACCCTGGCCGGCATGCTCATGTGCCAGGTCTCGGCGGTCCATTACCTCACACCCCGATACTGGTGGGCCGGCCCGGTTCAGGCGGGAGTGATTCTCGGACTGATCGTGACTTGCCTGTTGCTCTGGCTCACGTTCAACCTCTGGGTCAGCTTCTTCATGACGGTCACGCTCATGGTGGTCACCGTGGTGGCGGTTCAGAGTTATCTCGAAACCAAACTGGAATCGTGGACGGAGGAGTCTGCGGAGACATGATGTCAGGCGGGTTGTAGACTGCGTTGGCGAAGTGCGGCCTGTTAAAAAAGCCGTAGCACGGACGCCTCGTCCGTGGTTTCCAAGGTGGAATTCGCTCGGACGAGGCGTCCAAGCTACGTTTTCCAACACGCAGCCGACAGCGTCGGGCAACTGTTCGATGTGAACTTCGTGAATCATCGCGTCATTGATCCGGGCCGGG
>JANMLE010001171.1:0-1143 GCA_031372385.1 Planctomycetota bacterium
CCATTGACGACGGCTCAAGAGGCGTTGGATCGGCTGTGAGCATCGCATGTTGGATTTCGGTTCCAGTTCGATTCTTGTGAAGTCACTGGCCTGACATTTTGGGATCACTTCCATGACCCGCTCGATCGACCGCGACAATCAGCGATTCAAGGAGATCGTCCGGGGCAAGGTCCGGCAGGGGTTGAAGAAGTACATCACGCACGGCGAGATCCTCGGTCGCAAGGGGCGCGAGACGGTCAGCATTCCCGTGCCGAACATCGAGATCCCCCACTTCCGCCACGGTCAGAAGGGGTCCGGCGGCGTCGGACACGGGGAGGGCGAACCCGGCCAACCGATCGGCCGCGGACAGGGGGACCAGGACGGTCACGGTGAGGCGGGGGATCAACCCGGTCAGCACATCCGCGAGACCGAACTGACCATTGAGGAACTGGCCCAGATGCTGGGTGAAGAGTTGCAGCTTCCCGCCATCAAACCCAAGGGCCAGGACACAATCAAGGCGATCAAGACCCGCTACAACAGCATCCGCCAGACCGGTCCCGATTCGCTGCGCCACTTCAAGCGGACTTACAAGCGGGCGTTGCGGCGGCTGATTGCTTCGAGCCAGTACAACCCACACCGGCCGATGGTGATCCCGACCCGCGAGGACGAGCGGTTTCGCTCGTGGACCGAAGTTCCGCTGCCGCACGCGAACGCCGCGGTGATCTACATCATGGACGTCTCGGGCTCGATGACCGACGACCAGAAGGAGATCGTGCGGACCGAATCGTTCTGGATCGATACCTGGCTGAAGAGCCAGTACGACGGCCTGCAACGACGGTACGTGGTCCACGACGCGGTCGCCCACGAGGTCGACGAGGACACGTTCTACCGCGTCCGCGAAAGCGGCGGCACGCGGATCTCGTCCGCCTACGTCACCGCCAAGGCGATCATCGAACGCGATTTCCCGCCCGCCGATTGGAACATCTACATCTTCCAGTTCTCCGACGGCGACAACTGGGGCGAGGACAACACCGCCTGCCTGAAGCTGATCCAGCAGGATTTTCTGCCGGTCTGCAACCTGTTCTGCTACGGCCAGGTCGAAAGCCCGTATGGCTCGGGCGACTACCTGAAGGAACTGCGCCGGATCACCGGCAAGTTCGAAAA
>JANMLE010001027.1:0-1778 GCA_031372385.1 Planctomycetota bacterium
TTGAACAGTGCCAGATCCACCGCCTTGGGTTCGTAGTCGCTGAAGGTCACGCGCAGCCCGCGGGTTAGTCCGGCCAGCCCGACCAATCCGATGCCCGCGCCCAGTTCCAAGACTTCCGTGTCAGCGACCCAACGTGTTCGCAGGACGGTCGCGGCCATCTTCAGCGCGGCCGGCCACATGTACGCCCAGTAGGGCATGTACGCATCCCGTTCGAACGCCGCATAGAAATCTTCGTCATCCAGAAGAGCATCAGGCGACGCGGGCAGGATCGGGCGAAACACATGGCCTTCGATCGTCCATTCCCGCTCGGCCCAACCGCCGGAGACGTCGCACAGCCCCTCGGGAACCGTGGCCAAGCGGGTGGAGGGATCGCGGAATTCAAGAGTGTCGGGATGCGAGGCTGGGGTCACGTGTTGGGTCCGGAAAGCAGACGTAAGGGGCTGTGCCTCGATTCCTTCCGAAAGGTCGCCTGGACTTCATCGGTGTTCATCTTTCTGCCTCGCTCGTTCTGTCTTCCTGCCTTGCCCGTACAGGAAGAAGTAGACAGAAAGAAAGAGGCAAAAAGATCATTGAGACTCGTTGGCCACTCTCGGACGTAAAAGACGCACAGCTCCTCAGCAAACTGAACACTGAAAACAAGACACTCAAAACTCAACCCGCGATTGGCGTTGTTCATCGTTTGGTCACGGCCCTGGTTCGCCGTTCGCTGCTGCCGTTCCGCCACGCAGGAACGGTTTGATCTTCTCCAGCAGCTTGGGGCCGATGTTCCGCACCCGGCCGACATCGGCGGGATCGCGAAACGGGCCGCGTTCGTCGCGGTCGGCCACAATCCGCCGGGCCAGCTTTTCGCCGATCCCGTCCAACTGCGCCCACTCGACCCACGAAGCCGAATTGATGTCCAGCGAATAGTAGTATTCGCGCGGCTGCTGACTGCTCACTTCGATAGGAGCCGTTCCCCAGCGCGACAGCCTCACCCAGTGAACACCGAGCAACAACAACAACGCCGTGACCAGCAACCAGACGGTGATCATGTCACCACGACGGAGCCACAGCACGGCCACGTCCCTGGGCGTTCCTATCGCGGTGAGTGACGGAGTCGGTTCCCCTTCGGATGTGATCGGGCACACGTGCGGTTCCGAGTCGGGCCGAATTGCGGGCTCAACGGCCTGCGGCTCCGAAACAGTTTCCTCGGTGAGACTCGAATTCGACATGTCGGCCCGCCACGGGGATCAATCGTTTCTGAAAACCACCATCAGTTGTCGCGAAGAGGAATCCTGACGCGATCGACTGCGGAAAACAGAGTAGACGAGGGACTGCAAAAAAAGAATGGCTGCTCGCACGCGGACAGCTTGCCGACCCCGGAAAGTCCGGTCCGCTCTCGGTAGCGCGCAACCGTGATGCGCCCGATCGGCCTACCGTAGTCCCGTCGCTCCGCCGACGGGACTTTCGCGGAGTTCGCGTGAAACACGAGCCGAGGTCGGGTGAAACTCACAGTGGCACTCGCCCAATGGCGCTCACTTTACTAACCCTTAAACAAGCAGCCCTCGTTGGTTTTTTTGTATCGTGCGCGAGCGCGTACTTCGAGCATGCCAAGGTTGTCGGTTTGGGATTCGGCGGTGGGGTTGTGGCAGGGGCGAGCCTGTGTGGTTCGCGGAACCGGTGGGTTGGTGATGGGGCGGGGCGCGGCGTTCGGACGGGAACGCGGCTCTGGTGGTGGCGATTTCTCGCGGCACCCGGTGGTGTTCAACAGTTCATGACGGCGGCCAGTCTGAACAACG
>JANMLE010001033.1:0-8891 GCA_031372385.1 Planctomycetota bacterium
TTTTTTCTTCCCCCCCCTCCCCCCAAAAAAACCCCAAACGCCTCTGTGGTGCCCAAAAAAAACCCCCCCCGACCCCCTGGCCACGGCGGCTTTTCGGACAGCCTCTAAGTCAGATGGGAGAGACAAGGCCATGACCACGGAACTCGCTCAGCTTGAACTGCTCGCGCACATCGACGAACTGGTGGCGCAGTTGTCCGCGTGGTCGGAAGAGCCGTCCGCCTGGATGACGGTGCGGCACGGCAAGTCGCTGGTCCGCCGGCTGCTGCAACGGATCGAACCGCTCCGCGCGCGGGTCGAGGCACCGTTGGTGGTCGCCACCTTCGGCGGGACCGGAGTCGGCAAGAGTTCGCTCGTGAACGCCCTCGTCGGCGAGGACGTTTCGGCCGCCGGACGCCAGCGGCCGACCACGACGAATCCGATCGTGCTTGCTCATCCGCAGACGAACCTGGCGGACTACGATCTGCCGCTGGCTGATCTGAAAGTGGTGACCAGAGACATCCCGCTGTTGCGAGACATCGTCCTGATCGACTGCCCCGATCCCGACACGACTGAAGGCGAGACGGCCGAGAGCAATCTCGCGCGGTTGCACCGGTTATTGCCGTACTGCGACGTCCTGCTCTACGTCAGCACTCAGCAGAAGTACCGGTCGGCCAAAGTGAGCGATGAGTTATTGCAGGCGGCGAGCGGTTGCCGGCTGGTGTTCGTGCAGACACACGCGGATCTCGACGAGGACATCCGCGACGACTGGCGACAGCAGCTCAGCGCGAAGTATTCGGTTGCGGACCTGTTCTTCGTCGACTCGCGCCGGGCGATGCAGGAACAGCAGTCCGGGGTCCGGCCGACGGGCGAGTTCGGCCGGTTGATTGATCTGCTGTTCCGCGAGTTGTCGGCCGCGCAGCGGGTGCGCATTCGCCGGGCCAATCTGCTCGGTCTGGTCCACGAAGTCGTGCAGCGGGCCGGCGAATCGCTGGCGGACAACACGGCATTCGTCGAGCAATTGGAACGGGCTCTGGCACAGCAGCGGCATCGTTCGACGGAGCGCATGTCGGCGCGCCTGCAGGACGAACTGCTCGTCAGTCGCGGGTTGTGGGAACAGCGGCTGCTCGGACAGATCACTCAGTTGTGGGGCTACAGTCCGTTTGCCTCGGTGCTGCGTCTGTGGCACAGTCAGGCCGCGCTGCTGGCGTCGTTCACGCTGATGCGGGCGAAGTCGACGGCGCAAATGGCGCTGGTGGGTCTGGTCCACGGCTCGCGCTGGTTATCGTCCCGATCACAGGCGAGCGAAGCGGATCGAAGGTTGGAGGGTCTCGCGACACTCGGGCTGAGCGACGCGGAACTGCGCGAGGCGCAACTGATCATCGCCGGTCATGTCCATGCGGCGAAGCTCGATCGGCCGATGCTGGCCGACCAGTCGTTCGACCGGCTCCGTCAGGCCGCGGCCAGCGTGCAGGATGAATTTCTGACCGATGCCGCGCGGCGCATCGATGACCTGATCTTCGACACCGCCAAGCGGCATTCGCACTGGTTCACGCGGACTCGTTACGAGTTGACGTTTGCCATCCTGCCGGGGTTTCTGTTGTACCGGGTGGGCCGGAACTTCTTCTACGACAGTTACTGGCTGGAAAAGCCGCATCTGGACGCCAACTTCTACATCCCCGCCGCGCTGTTTTTGCTGCTGTGGGCGGGAATGTTTGTGATGTCGTTCACGTCGCGCTTGCGCAGCGGCCTGACGCGGCGCGTGCAGGAACTGGCCCGCGAACTGGCCGCGGCAAAGATGGGTGCCGGCCTGTTCCCGGACATCGAACAACAGTGCCACGACTTCACCCGCGAACGGGACCGGCTGGCTGGCTTCCTGGAGAAGATCGAATCGATCCGCGACCAATACGCCGGTGCCAGCGAGCTGGGTGCCGTCAAGGCGTAGGGAGGTGGTCGACGGCCGACAGGCGATGGATCAGGGACGACGGATCATGGACGACGAACGACCGACGATGGCTCTTCAGCCCGGAGGGCGGCAGATGGTAGCCCACGGCGCGAGCCGTGGGAGATCGCCCGCAATCTCCGATCAGCCCGGAGGGCGACACATTGAAGGACGTCGAAGGTTTATCGAAGTGTCGCCCTCCGGGCTAATGCGCCTCTTCACCGCTCAACCCACGGCTTGCGCCGTGGGCTACGATCTGCCGCCCTCCGGGCTAAAACCAAATCGGTCGCGGTCAGGTCCGTGGTTTGGGTTTTAACCCAACCGACACGAACACGGAAAATCGCAAACATGGCTGCGACGGACTGGTCCGTTCTTTGACGGGCGGATAGGCTCACGAACCTGTTGGCCGTGACACAACTCGCGGCCAGATTCGAGTCGTCTCATTGCGGAGTAGTTTGTGTCTCAGCCAGTTCCCTCGCCCGATCAAGAGCCCGCGGCGTTGAGCGTCTGGGACGCCGTCAGCCTGATCATCGGCATTGTCATTGGTTCCACCGTCTTCACGATGTCCGGGACGATCTTTGCCAATGTCCCCGATCCGTGGACGGGGCTGGGGATCTGGATCCTGTGTGGCGGGTTGTCGTTCGTCGGCGCGCTCTGCTACGCGGAGCTCGCCACGACCTATCCGCGGCTCGGCGGGGAATACAACTATCTGTCGCGGGCGTTCGGACGGCCGGTCGGATTCCTGTTCGGCTGGTCGCAACTGGCGATCATTCAGACGGGCAGCATCGGCGCGCTGTCGTATGTGTTCGCTAAGTCGGCAGTCACGGTTTTCAATGCAGGTGACAGCGCGGTTGTCTGGTTCGCACTCGCTGCCGTCGTCGGTCTGACGGGTCTCAATTGTCTCGGCATCCGCTCGGGAAAATGGACGCAGAACCTGTTGACCACCGCGAAAGCGCTGGGTGTGGTGATGCTGATCGTCGCTGGGCTGAGTGCGACCGGATCGGCGTCACTGGAGGCCACACAACCGGTGGGGAAAGACGGTTGGCCGCTGGCGATGATCCTGGTGCTGTATGCCTATGGAGGTTGGAACGATGCCGCTTTCGTCGCCGCGGACGTGCGCGATCGGAAGCGGAACATTCCGCGCGCATTGCTGCTGGGGATCGGAATCATCACCGCGTGCTATGTGCTGCTGAACGCAGCGTATCTCGCGACGCTGGGGTTCGAGGGATTGCGGGCGTCGCGCCAACCCGCCAGTGATGCGATGAAAACCGTCTTCGGGCGGATCGGCGAGCGGGCCATCAGCGTGCTGGTGATGGTCTCGGCGCTGGGGAGCGTCAACGGCCTGGTCTTTTCGGTGGCGCGACTGCATGCAACGGTCGGCGCCGATCACCGCGTGTTTGCCCTACTGGGGCGCTGGTCAAAGTGGTCGAAGGCTCCCGTCTGGTCGTTGCTCGTGCAGGGGGCGGTGGCCTCGTCGATGATCTTTTGCGTTGGCACAGATTCCGGCCGGAAGATGATGGATTCGTGTCTGGCCGCGATCGGGGCAAAGCCGGTTCCCTGGGCGAGGTACTACTACGATGGCTTCGAGACGCTGTTTGCGGCGTCCGCTCCAATCTTCTGGCTGTTCTTTCTGACGACGGGTGTGTCGTACTTCGTCCTGTGGTGGAAGGACCGCGACATCGAGCGGCCGTTCCGGGCACCGCTGTTTCCCCTGTGCCCGCTGTTGTTCAGCGCGATGTGCGTCTTCGGCCTGTATTCGGCGACGAGGTATGCCGCACCGCTGCTGCCGCTGATCGCCGTGCCGTTCCTGCTGGGCATCCCGTTGTATTTCGTCAGCGAACGCTGTCGACCGCGGTCGTAGTTCACCACGGACGGTTCTTCGAGAAAAGAAAGCGGCAATGAATTGCCGCAGTCCAAATTCAGTAGTTCCACGTTTGGGCTTGGACGGCGGTGTCTTTACTCCTTCGGAGTAAAAACAAATGCGAATTCCGCAAACTTGGAACTACTGACATTTGGAGTGCGGAGATTCATCACCGCTTTCATTTCTACTTCACGGCCACGCGATGCCACACGCGACTTCCACGGCAATCGTGGTGATGAGCACGGCGCTGCTCAGCCGTGCCGCGCGCCATGTGATCGGGATGCCGTCGGTTCCCAGTCCAAAACGCGGACCGAGGCCGTTCCACAACCAGATGCCGAGTGGAATTGTCACAGCGCCGAACAGGTACAGCGTCCACGCCGGTGACCCGTGCTTCAACAGGTCGCCCGCATCGCCGATTCCATCACGTACTCCGACGGCCAGGTAGTATCCGTTGGCAAGCAGGCAGAACCCGGCGAAGAACTTCAACCAGAAGGCACAGGCCAATCGCCGCCACCGCGCGACGGACCAAACGATCAGCGGACCGACGGCACCAACGAGAGGTCCGGTCCAGCAGACGACCAACGGTGACGGGTTCGCTCCAAGATCCGTGCGCGAAATCGTCAGCGGATGCAGCACGACCCGCTGAACATCACCACCCGTCAACCAGCCCGCCAACACGTGCCCCAGTTCGTGGACCGCCTGCATCAACAACCAAGCGCTCGCCAGCGTGGTGACGATCAGCACGACCTGCGGAATTCGACGCATGGAAAATCACCCGGTTTGGAATTGGGCCCTACTTCGAATGTCGTGAAAGATCACCGCAGGACAAACGCCGATTTTCGTTCCGGTCATTTTCGGCATGACATTGACGAACGGTCGCAGGTCTCCGTTCTACGGTTGGGCCGGGATCAGACTCTCCGCGGCGGCAGCCCCTTCGAGGAACGAAAGCGGTGATGAATCGGCTCAGCCCAAACTCGGCGAAGGCTGGGCAACCTGTTTTACAATGCGTGCGCCGGCAGTAGAATCCAAACCGTTCAAATCACGCTGTGGGCTCGAACCGGGACGAAGGATCGATCGCGCAGCAAGCCGGCTGAGATCACACAGCCGGATGGAGACTGTTCATGTCGAATTCATTGCGGGGGCATTGCCTAGTGGCGACCAAGTCACTGCGCGACGCCAACTTTCACAAGACGGTGGTGCTGCTCTTGGAGCACGGAGACCAAGGGGCCACCGGCCTGATTGTGAACCGCCCCTCCTCGATCAAGGTCTCGCACGCGCTGGCGGGACATTTCAACCTGCCGGAAATGGAAGACGTGGTGTTTGTCGGCGGACCGGTCGAACCGTCCGCACTGCTGATGCTGCACAATGCGGACATGTTCCAGGATACGGAGTCGTCCCCGGTCCCCGGTCTGTACATCGGCGGCAGCGCCGAGTCGTTTGAACAAGTCCTCACGAACTGCGGTGCGGGGACCGACCAGCCGCACTTCCGCATCTTTTCCGGCTACTCGGGCTGGAGTCCCGGACAACTCGAAGGCGAGATCGATCACGGCGACTGGCTGGTCCACCCCGGCTGCTGCGACCTGCTGTTCCGCACGGACCCCTACGAGGTCTACGACATGGTGCTGCAAAAGATCTTCGAAGCCAAACGGCTGCTGCCGTATGACGTGAAGAACGCGCAGTGGAACTGAGTCGTGCGCCGCAGTCCGCGACCGTCGAGCTGCGCGAGATATCAACGGCAGCTCATCACAGCCGACGTTTCGGTGAATCCGGCTGCGCGGCCAGCGGACCGTCTTCGGGCGAGGTCACACAACGAAGGCTGCCGAGTGTGCGCAGGTACAGCCGATTGCGGCTGATCACCGGTGACGCGAAGAGGCCCTCGCCCACGGGGATCTCGGCGACGAGTTCACTGCGCCCCCCCAGTCGGACGACAAACACCGTCCCCTCCTCGTTGCCGCAGTACAGATGCTGACCGGCAATCACCGGTGATGACGAGATGGTTCCGCCGAGGCGGCGCTTCCACAGCGACTGTCCGGTTCCGGTTTCCAGGCAGGCCAGGACTCCGTCGTCGGTCAGTGTGTACAAGCGCCCGTCAAAGACAACCGGTGATGGGATTTCACCGGCCGACTTGTTGCCCCGCCAGACAACATGCGTGCCGGTGACGTCTCCGGTTCCGTCGGCTCGAATGCACATCAGTTCCGGATGAGGCTGCCGCGCGGAGGCATAGACGTGCTGATCATCGAACGCCACCGAGTTGACGACCCGGTCGGCGGACCACTGGCAAGTCCACAACGATTCACCGGTCAGCGGATCATACGAACAGACATTCCGTTTTCCCGCCAGCAGCAACTGGTCGCGGCCGGCGATGTGGGCGACGACCGGAGTTCCAAAACTGTCCGCTGCGGGGCGGTGAATCCGCCAGACAATCTCGCCCGTCTGCCGGTGCAGTGCCGCCAGATAGCTGGAACCAACCAGCCGGTTGATTCGGGCTCCCTTGTTGTCGGCAGCCACGATCACCAGCGATTTGTGGATTGTGGGCGAGGAGCTGTAGCCCCACTTGGAGAAGTAGGGACCGGCTTCGCGTTGCCACGTGATTCGGCCAGTCAGGTCGAGCGCGGTGACCCACAGCGAACCGCTCGTCGCGCAGGCCATGAAGACATGCTGTCCGTCACAGGCCGGTGTGGTGGACGCTTGCGAGACGTGGGGTGGCAGCGGCGTCAGACCGTCACGATGCAATTCCGTCTGCCAGAGCAGCCGGCCGGTCCCATGATCCAGGCAGACCATCGAGAGGTCTCCGCGGCCGGCATCCGACGTTGGCAGAAACAGTTGCTCGCCCCACGTACAGAGCGCCGCCCGTCCGCGTCCCGGCAACGGGACGACCCAGCCGCTGCTGCTGTCGGCGGGTGACCACTGAGCCGGCGGACTTTCGTGAGCCGTCGTGTTGGACTGATCGGTCCCCCGCCACCAGGGCCAGTCGCCGGGCGCGGGGCGCGCATCGATCACCGCGAAATTGACCGGCTCGTGCGCGCGATGAATCTCGCGCACGCCGGTGTTGCGCAGCATCAAGAACGCGGCCAGGACCAGCAGCGCTGCAACCGCGACGATTCGACCAAGTCTGATCCGGTTCATGGACATGACAGCCTCCCGCTGTCGAAGCGTTGTTTCACGGGACGAGGTTTCGAGGTTGATGATCTCGGCAGCAGTCTCGGTAGAACGGACGCCCATGTCCGTTCTAATTCTACTGTCACGGTTCCGATGAACGGGATGAGTGCAAAGTGAGAAGTGATCAGTGCAAAGTGCAAAGTGGAGGAAGGTGGCATCAGGGGCTCCCATCACCAACAGGTTCTTGAAACAGTTGTCCAGTGGTCGTGACACCAAACGGGCTCCGGGTGGGAGCTCCTTTCATTTTGCACTTTGCACTGATCACTTCTCACTTTGCACTGAATCGTTCGGACCAATCCTTCACAGTAGAACTACGCAAGGTGACGCGGTAAGCGAGCCACATTCCGTCTGGGTGGCATCAGGCGGCGGCGGCCCGGGGATGCGTCTCCCACAACTGTTGATAGATGGGGCAGACCGCCTGAAGTTCGCCGTGTGTGCCGATCCCCACCACCCGGCCACGATCCAGCACGACGATCCGGTCGACGTATTCGAGCAGCGCCGTGGAGAGTGAGTGCGTGATGATCAGCGTCGTGCGACCGTGAACGAATTCCCTCAGCGCGGCGTGGATCAACACTTCGCTCTCCGCGTCGATTGCCGATGTCGGCTCGTCCAGAATGAGCAACCGCGGGTTGCGCAGGATGGCGCGTGCGAGGGCGACTCGCTGACGTTGCCCGCCGGACAACTGTCGACCCCCTTCTCCCACGGGAGTGTCCAATCCCTGCGGTTGTTGGTCGGCGAAATCCAGCACCCTGGCCCGCCGCGCCGCATCACGCAATTCCGCTTCGCTGGCGGACGGGTCTCCGTAGCGGATGTTTTCGGCGATCGTGTCGTCGAACAGCAGTGTGTCCTGTGGCACGATGGCGATTTGATCGCGCAGATCGCGGAGACGGACTTGCCGCAGGTCCACGTCGTCGAACAGCACCGCCCCCTGATCGGGATCCTGGAATCGCGGCAGCAGTCCCACCAGCGTCGACTTGCCCGAACCGTTCTGTCCCACGACGGCGATGGTTTCACCAACGTTGATTTTCAAATCGAGCCCGTTGAGAACCGCGCCCCGTTCCAGCGTGGTGTCACCGTCGGCGCGGGCATAGCTGAAATGGACATCGCGAAACTCGATGCTGTGTTGCAGGCGCGGCAGCCATTGCGGCGCATCCGGCACCTTGACGAGAGATTCCTGATCCATCCGCCGAACGACCTGCTCGGCCAGCGTCCCGGATTGCCGGATGATGGTGTAGAACTTCGAGAACTTTCGCACCGGGTCGATGACGCCCGCCAGCAGCGCGTAGAACGTGGCCAGTTCCGGTGTCGTCGGGGGGAGCGTCGCCAGCTTGATGCCCCAGATCGACGTCACTTCGCGCAGCACGAGATAGGCCGCGGGCAACAGGACCGCCATCACGGCAAACACCGCCAGGAACTCGACGGCCGCCGCACTGGCGGCGTCAACGCGATGGAACCGCATCGCCTGTTCGAAGTACTCGCGGTTGCGGCGGTGAAATTGCCGCCGGTGAAATCCGGCCCGGTCAAACAGCACCACCGCCCGGACGTTGACCAGCGTCTCCTCCAGGCACTTGTAGATGCGGCCGACACTGTCGATCAATCTCCGGGTCGCACGGCGCAGTCGCTGGCCGAACAGATGGAACATCCATCCGGCAATCGGCACGAACACCAGCAGCAGCAGCGTGAGTTGCCAGTTGAAATAGAACATCCCCGCGAGGCAGGCGACGGCCTTGAGTGGTTCGCGAATGATGCGACCGCCCAGTTCCCCGAGTCCGTACGAGAGTCCCTGCAGGGTGTAGGTGAAGTCGGTCATCAGCTTCGGCGTTCCGTTCAACGCCACCGTTTGAGGATCGAGCTTGAGCGTCCGGCGAAACATCGCCTGCCTCAGGTCGATCACGACCATCTCGGCCACGCTCCCCGCGAGCAGATCCTGCGTGAAACTGCACAGCCCCTTCA
>JANMLE010001230.1:0-10884 GCA_031372385.1 Planctomycetota bacterium
GTCGCCGGGGTGCATTCTGCGGAGCGTCATCTCAATCGCGATCATTTCGCCCCGCGTTTCGTGGATGCCGTTCGGTAGCAGTCGAGTTCCCAGGGCGAGTCCCTTGCGCATCAGGCGGATGACTTCACCATCCTCCCGACCGCGACGGCACTGGTCTTCGTAGAGCACCATTTCGTCGAAGGCGTTGGCGATCAACTCGGCCTGGCGAATGATGTCCTCGTCGCGGCGGTCGCCGGCGGCGGTGTAGACAATCAGCCGCCGCTCGTGAGGCATCTTGTCGAAGGCGTCACACAGGGCGACGAGCGCGGCCGAATTGTGGCCGTAATCGATCACGATCGTCGATCCACGGAACTGCACGACATTGAAGCGGGCAGGCACTTTCTGCGGATCGTTGACGAATGTTTCCAACGCGTGGCGGATCAGTTCAAACGGAACGCCCAGCGTCCAGGCGGCGGCAGCGGCGGCCATCGCGTTTTCGACTTGGAAGCCGATCAATCCGCCGAACGTGAGCGGCACGGAGTCGAGCAGTGCGATCCGCGCTTCCCAAGATCCTTCCGAGGCCATGATGCAGTTGTTCTGCACATACACGACCTTGCCGCCCTTGGCACGGTGCGCGATCACGATGGGATTGTCTGGCGAACGCGAGAAAAAGAGCACTTTGCCGGGACAGTAGTCGGCCATGGCCGCGGTCAGCGGGTCGTCGGCGTTCAGGACGGCATAGCCTGTGGGGGCGACCGCTTCCACACAGACACGCTTCACGCGGGCCAACTGTTCCACCGTGTCGATGCCGTTCAGGCCCAGGTGATCGCCATCGGCGATGTTGGTCACAACCGCGACGTTGCACAGATCGAAGCCCAGACCTTCGCGGAGGATTCCGCCCCGCGCGGTTTCCAGCACGGCGGCTTCGACGACCGGATTGGCCAAGACCGTTCGGGCACTCTTGGGTCCGCTGCAGTCACCCGTGTCAACTCGTCGGTCGTTGATGTAGACGCCATCGGTACAGGTCATTCCGACCCGTTTTCCGATGCTTCTCAGGATGTGGGCCATCAGCCGGGTCGTTGTGGTCTTGCCGTTGGTTCCGGTGATCGCCACAACAGGGATTCGACCGTCGTTCCCCTCCTCGAACATCGTCCCCACGATGGCTTCACCGACAGGTCGTCCCTTGCCGTACGACGGTTCGAGATGCATCCGCAATCCGGGGGCTGCGTTGATTTCGATAATCACCCCCCCCTGATGTTCCAGTGGCCGGCTGATGTCTTGGCAGACCACATCGACACCGGCGATGTCCAGTCCGACCATGCGGACCCCTTCGATCACCCGCGCCGCGACTTCGGGGTGAACCAAGTCCGTCACGTCGGTTGCCGAACCACCGGTGCTCAGATTCGCATTGCGTCGAATCAGGACCAACTGGCCGGCGGCGGGGATCGAGTCCACGGTCAAACCCTGTTCCGCAAGGACACCGCAGGCGATCTCGTCCAGTCGAAGCTTGCTCAACGAGGTGGCGTGATCTTCACCCCGTCGCGGATCCTTGTTGGCCTCGGAGACCAAATCTTCAATGGAATGCCGGCCATCCCCCAAGACTTGGGGAGGCTCGCGCCGTGAGGCGGCCACCAATTGGTAGCCGATGACCAGCAATCGGTAGTCGGAGCCGGGGGCGAAGCGTTCGCACAGGATATCGCTCCCTTCCGCACTGGCCGCCTTGAACGCCGCCGCTACGTGCTCGCGGGTGGTCAGATTCACAGCGACACCGCGACCTTGGTTCCCATCCTGTGGCTTGATCACGACAGGCAGTCCGATTTCCAGCGCGGCCTCCCACGCATCGTCGGCACTCGTGACGGGACGGCCCTTGGGAACTGGAACACCGATGGCGGCCAACAGATTCTTAGTCAAGTCCTTGTCTTGAACGATGGATTCGGCCACCGCGGACGTCTTGTCGGTCTCGGCCGCGAGTATTCGGTGCTGCTTGGAACCGTATCCAAGTTGCACCAAACTGCGATCATTTAGACGGCGCGCCGGAATCCCGCGAGCCCACGCGGCCCGAACGATGGAACCCGTGCTGGGGCCCAGGCGAATCTGCTGATCGAGGCTGCGGACCTCCCCGACCTTTGCCGGCAAGTCAAAAGGCTGGTTGTGGACCATGGCCCGAACGAAGGCGGCGGCCAAATCCAACGCCAAGCGTCCCACCGGCTCCTCGCGGTATTGGACGACCACACGATACTGACCGGGATCTGCGGTTTCGGATACGCGACCAACGGTGACGACGGATCCCGCCAGCGACTGCAATTCAATGGCGACCCGGACGACAAGTTCCGTCAAGGCGAAACCGGGGTTGAAACTCCAGCCGGACGGCTCAGTTTCGCCGAGCGACGTCGAGGAACCATTCAGAAAATCGGCGGCCCGCCGGTGAATGGACTCCATGTCGATTGTCGAAACATCCACGTCGGAAACGTCGAGGACTGTTTCGAGAACCGTTGTCTGCGACCAAATGTTCGGACCACGCAAAGCTCGCGTTTTTCCGAGTTCCATGATTTGTGTGTCTTTTCTTTCGATGCTGAATTCCACTCTCTGAACAGACTCCGGCAGGCTCCGTCGCCGCCGTTGCTCTCGACGAATGTGAATCCACATTCGTCATCATCCTGCGAGCACCTCAGATTTGGGGAGTCCTTCGCAACTGGCTCGCTGACGACCGGCTTGAGCCGATCTTCGTCAGGTTGCCGGAAAATTAGCAATCCGCGTGCCGCATTCCGACAACGCCTCAATTCGACCTGAGCCACGTGATCGTTGATTCAGGCAACATTCAATCTATTGGGTTTCACCGCGCTCAGCGTCTGAGCCTTCCGAGCGGTCTTCGCCATCAATGCAGACGGCATGACCAGTACCTCGCCTCGTCCCAAGCTGCTCCCTGAGGAATCTGTGGATTGGCTGCGATCATTGAATACTGGGATTTCCCTGACACGGACGTATCCCGCAGGGGTTCCAACCAGCGACTCCGACTTCAAATTCGTCTGTGCGAGTGTGTGAGCCATGAGTGTTTCCCAACGCAGTCGTTGAATGAATCCCCCGCGCCCGCCGACGCTGCAACGAATTTCGATCATCGACGCCAACCCAGCCATCAACCGGTCGTTGAAACCAGAAACGTCTCTCGTGGACGTGTGCTTCAACGGCCCCAGATCCAACCTCGTCGCAAGGGCAGGATGACGCAACCAGATTCTGGGACTTTGAAGCACGAGAACTTTTCGAATCGGCATGGGCTGCCACCTGCAACTCCGAACGAGACTGCAATCGATTTGTGGAAACTTCCCAAGCGACATCACCGAGGGCACCGGTGCCTCGGAACTGGAGACAGGAACGTCGGGGGGATGACTCTGAAAAGAAGCGGCAGACACGTGACGAAGTCGATTCCCCACGTTTTCCAAGGATGGAACATCGGCGGGCGAGGAACTTGACTGGTGCGACTGGCACGCCGTCGTTTTTCAGAGAGGGAAGGCTGGTCTTAAGGGGAGGGAAGGAGTGGACTCCGATTCACAAATGCCACGGGGGTGGCGGAATGGTCCAAATCCGTTCCGACCAACCGCCGCGTATTATTACGGCAGTCGCTCGGGGTTTCCATGACGAATTCCCCATTTACCCATTTTGAGATTCCCAACCGGGACGGCGCAACCCCAGCGTGCGGCGATGACTCTCCAATGGAATCTGGAAACGATCCCAGATTGGTGCCGAGAAACACTGAGGACACGAAATTCGCCACGAGATTCGAATCGCGTCACAGCCTTCATCGGTGGAATTGGAAATGAACAGGCGATGCCGTCCTATCCGCCTATCCCGACTGGCACGGGGGCGTTGGCGGATTGGTCAGTGCGCCAGTGATTGTTCGTAACCTTTCGGAGGCCGGTTGACACAAAACTGCGGGGTTACCGAGCGTCGCTCTGGATTCGCGGAAGCGTCACCGGTAGATTGCCCACGTTCTTGGATGGTCGCCTGAGGCGACCTCAACGAACCGAGTTCGTCACGTTCAAGTACGAGACCAGCCTTTCAAGGAGAATCATCGAGTGACCGCCCCACTCCCCGCCGCCACTGCCGCCCAGAACGATTCGGCGAAACCGATCATTCTGGTCTCGTACCCCAAGATTGTGATTCTGTATCCCACCTTCATTGCGGCGATGATCGCCGGCGTCGTGACGGCATTCCTGGCCAAGGACAGTCCCGAAAGTCACCATAACCAAGTCGTGGGACTCCTGTTTCTGGCGATCACCGGCGTCAACCTGGTCGTGTTGGCTTTTGATTTTCCTCGAACAACCTCGTTGAACCTGTTTTTTGTGTTCCTCGTGATCGTGATGGGGACCGTGCTGACATCGATTTACGTTCCCACGTTGATTCCGGCACTGACCGAAGTTCTGAAACGGATCGATCCCCAGGCCAACGTTCACTTTTACTTGGGGTTCGTCGTCATCCTGTCGCTGCTGTACATCGCCATGATGATCAGCATTCGGTTTGACTATTGGGAAGTCCGCCCCAATGAGTTGCTGCACCATCACGGCGTGCTCAGCAATCTGGAGCGGTATTCGGCTCCCAATCTGCGGATCAGCAAGGAAATCGACGACGTCTTCGAGTACATGCTGCTGCGGAGCGGCCGCCTGATCATCCACCCCAGCAACGAGCCGCGCGCCTTTGTCCTGGAGACCGTCCTGGGAATTGACAAGAAGGAACTCGCGATCACCAAGATGCTGGGAGCGCTTCAAGTCCAGGTCCGGGATGATAAGTCCGAGTGATCCGCTAACACCGGGATGGATGGGCTTCAAGCGCGCCCCAACTCCGGCTTGACGCGCCGGCGAGTGGTTCGGACACCGGAGATTTGACGAAGTGGGTGCGGCGCAGTCAGGAAAGGTTGTCTGGGCGGCACGAGGTGCGCGAGTTCGGTTTGTGGAATCGCCGAGCGCGTGCGATAGACCTGCGTTTGAAATTTCGCGAACTGCGGGTCGCCGACGACGAGTGACTTCAGCACGTTGGCCGCGCGGTGCTTGAAGTCCCCCGGCACGATCGCATCGGGCCGCGTTTTCCGCAGCGTTTCGGCCGCGTCCCGCAGTTCCGCCGCGCCGTCAGACAGCACGGCTCGCTCCGCACCATGCCGCGCCGCGAGCGACTCGTACATGGCTGCCACGGCCGCGTTGATGCGAGTCGCTGCTGCCGAACCCGGAAGCTGCTCACAAGATCCGCGGGCTGTGTCATTTGCATTGAGATACGGGACTTTCCGACGTACCGTAAGCAGCGTGATTGACTTCATGTTTGGCGGCGTGAACCGCTGCAACGTGTCGGTGCCTCCTGTTTCGATCCTGCCTGTTTCCCGCCTGTCATCTCACCGCCGGTTGTTCGTCGTCACGAAAGCGCTCATTTTCATGCGTGACTTCAAGGACTTTTCTGTCGTTCGCCATTTGGCAATATTGCTGGTTGCCAGCGGATTCGTCGTTGAGGCTTCGGCTGATGAGGCAGTCAATGTTGCTACCTCACCGTTGAGCCGACGAAGGTGGCTTTGAGCTTTACCAACGACATCGTGCCGGTCTTGAGCAAGTTGGGTTGCAACAGCGGAAGCTGTCACGGAAAGGCGATCGGCCAGAATGGATTCAAGCTGTCGCTTTTCGGTTTTGATCCCCACTTCGACTATGCGGCGCTCGTGTACGAGGGACTCGGCCGGCGAGTTTCACCCGCCGCACCGGATGATTCGTTGATGCTGCTCAAGGCGACCGGCGCGATGCCGCATGGAGGCGGAGTGCGAATGACTCCCGATTCGGAGTCGTATCGCCTGCTGCGACGCTGGATTGAACAAGGCTTGCCGTCTGGGCGAGACGACGAGCCACACGTTGTGAAATTGGAGGTCGCTCCGGACGAACGCATCGTGCAAGGGAAGTCGCAGCAGCAATTGCGAGTCGTGGCCCATTACTCCGACGGTTCGACGCGCGATGTCACGCAGGTCGCTCGATTCGACACTCCGCATCGGACATCCTGACCGTGACGCCCGATGGGCTCGTGCAGACGACCGGCCGAGCGGGCGAGACGTCGGTGATGGTGCGATATCAAAACTGTGTGGCGACATCGCGATTCGTGTCGCTCACGGAACAAGCCAAGCCCGAGTCCGCCTACGCCGCGTTCAAGCCCAAGAATTTCGTGGACGAGTTGGTTCTGGCGAAGTGGCGGAAGCTGCACATTGCTCCGAGTGCTGAGGCGGGCGACGTTGAGTTCTTGCGGCGAGTCTTCCTCGACGCGATGGGGACGCTCCCCACACCGCAGGAAGTGCGTGACTTTGTGGCGGACGTTGCTCCCGACAAACGCGACACGCTGATCGATCGCGTTCTGCAACGCGAGGAATACTTCGATCTGTGGGCACACCGTGTGGGCGACCTGCTGCGAAACCGCATCGGTGATTCCAACGCCAAAGACAACACGATCGCGTTCGCCAAGTGGATCCGGCAATCGCTGGTCGAAAACAAACCCTATGACCAGTTCGTGCGCGAGATCATCACCGTCACCGGCAAGCGCAGCGATCATCCGCAGATGGATTGGTATCGCTGGGCGATCACGAATGAGAATCGCGTGGAAGACACTGCGCAGGCTTTCTTGGGTCTGCGCGTCTCGTGTGCCAACTGCCACAACCATCCGTTCGAGAAAGTCAGTCAAGCTGACTACTGGCAGTTCGCGGCCTTCTTCGCCCGCATGAAGTCGGTCACCTACGGCAGCGTTGATGAACTGAGCCTCAACGAGAAGGGCGAGATCAAGCATCCGCGCACAGAGAAACTTCTCACGCCCAAGGCATTCGGCGGTCCCGAATTCGCCTATGTGGCTGGCGAAGATCCGCGCGTGAAACTCGCCGAGTGGCTGACGTCCGCCGACAACCCGTACTTCGCCCGCGCGATCTGCAATCGAGTCTGGGGGCATTACCTGGGAGTCGGCTTGGTCGATCCCGTGGACGACATGCGAGCCACCAATCCTCCCAGCAATCCAGAACTCATGGACTCGCTCGCGCGAGACTTCGTGGCCCGCAAGTTCGACCTGAAGCACCTGATGAAGACCATCCTGAAGTCTCGCGTCTACGGATTGAGTTCCTCACCGACAGACGACAACCGTGCCGACACTCGCAACTACGCACGGTACTACTCGCGTCGGCTCCAACCGCATGTGTTGCTGGACGCCATCAGCAGCGCCACGGGCGTGCCGCAGAAATTCGAGGACTACGCGGAGATCAAGAAGGCGATCCTGCTCCCCAATGAAAAAGCCCGCAGCGAATTCCTCGAAATTTTCGGCCGCTCCGAACGGACCACCCCGTGCGAATGCGAAACGAGCCTGGCTCCGAATCTTTCGCAGGTCTTGTATCTGCTGAACTCGGACGAATTGCAGCGGAAGCTGTCGGCCAAAGACGGTGTCCTCGACGAATTGGCGAAGCCTGAAAAGCCAAACGCTGACGTCGTGGAAGACTTGTTTCTGCGCACGTTCTCACGACGACCTCGGCCTGACGAACTTCAGGACGCGATCAAGCAGATTGAAAACGAGAAGACAGCCAATCGACGGACGGTGCTCGAAGATTTCTTGTGGACGCTGCTGAATTCCAAAGATTTTTTGTTCAACCACTAACGAGGTTTCGACTCGACCGACAAAATGTCGAGAACACTAATCTTCGCTAATTGACGCTAATCCCTGAGGCGGAGCTTCTCTTTGATTAGTGCCGATTAGCGAAGATCAGTGTTCCAAATGAATTTCCGACAAGGAACGCAATCATGATCCCCTCGCTTCAACTCACTCGCCGTGGATTCTTGCAAGCGGGAGCGGTCTCGTTCGGTGGCGGCGTCCTGACGAAACTGTTGCGGAGCGAAGCCGAGGCCGCTGGGGCCGCAGAAAAACGCAGCGTGATTCTGCTCATGCAAAAGGGTGGACCCAGTCAGATCGACATGTGGGACATGAAGCCGGACGCGCCGGTGGAGTATCGCGGCGAGTTCTCCAGCATCGACAGCAACATCCCCGGCTATCGCGTTTGCGAGCTGATGCCGAAGCTGGAGCAGATGTGTGACAAGCTGGCCATCTTGCGGACCGTGTACCACTCGATGATGGACCACGGCGAAGGGATGCACATCGCGATGACCGGCTATGCGCCGATCCGAAATATCAAAGCGTCGGGGCAACAGGCTCCCAGCTTGGGCAGCATCGTGTCGAAGGAACTCGGCTGGCGAGCGGGCCTGCCCGGGTACATCGCCGTGCAAAAAGAACTCGGCTTCGGCAAGTCGGCCTATTTGGGCATCGCGCACGATCCGTTTGAAACCTTTGGCTATCCGACCAGCGAAAGTTTTCGAGTGCGCAATCTCCGCACCAGCGAGGGAGTCAATTCGTCCAGGGCCGAGAACCGCCGAGCGATGTTGGAGCGGTTCGACACGTTGCGGCGCGATGCGGATACCTCCGGCGCGATCGGTGCGATGGACACGTTCCGCCGCCAAGCCTTTGAACTGGCCACCAGCCCGCAAGTGCAAGAAGCATTCGATCTCAGCCAGGAAGACGCTGCGACCCGCGAGCGATATGGCCGCAAGAGCAACGCTGGCCAATCCATGCTGTTGGCGCGGCGACTCGTCGAGCGCGGTGCTCGGTTCGTGACCGTCGCGACCGACTATGAGAAGCCGTGGGACTCGCACGAGGACAATTTCACGGCTCACCGACGCAACATTCCGGGATACGACCACACGGTCTCGGCGTTGCTCGAAGATCTGGAGACGCGCGGTCTGCTCAATCACACGCTGGTCATCATCGGCGGCGAGTTCGGCCGCACGCCGCGCATCAACGCCAAAGCCGGCCGCGATCACTGGCCGACTTGCTACACGACGATCCTCGCCGGCGGAGGCGTCAAACGCGGCATCATTCTCGGTGCCAGCGATCCGCTCGGCGAACTGCCGAAAGAGCGGCCCATCAGCATTCAGGACGTCTACGCCACGATGTATCACCTGCTGGGGATCGACTACACGAAGAGCTATCTGAATGAAGCGAACCGGCCCGTGCCGATCGTGAATTACGGCGAACCGATTGAAGAGATCCTGTGAGCGGTTGCGAATGCAGCGGCAGCGAAGAAATCGGCAGCGAATTGAAGGAGGCAGCGAATTTGAAGACACTTGCGTCCGTACCCATTCGCTGTCTCCTTCAATTCGCTGCCGATTGCATCCTGCTTTCCGGCACTGTGTGCCTCGGCGCGGACGCCATCAGCATCGACGTTCCGCTGCGATCCAAGCCGGTGGATTATGGAACGGAGATCGCGCCGATCCTGCGTGCCAACTGCCTCGCATGCCATCACGGAAGGAAGGCGGAAGGACGACTCGTACTGGAATCGCCGCAGACGATTCTGAAAGGGGGCGAACAGGGTCCGGCGGTGGTGGCTGGCAAGAGCACCGAAAGCCTGCTGCTGCAAGTTGCCGCGCATCAGCAAGAGTCGGTCATGCCTCCGCCCGACAACATCGTCGGTGCGAAGCCGCTGACTCCCGCGCAATTGGGATTGCTCAAACTGTGGATCGATCAGGGAGCCACCGGCAGCGTTTCCGCGACCCGCGAAATTCGGTGGCAGCCGTTGCCGGCGGGATATCAACCGGCCTTGGCCACCGCCGTGACTCCGGATGGTCAATTTGCCGTGTGCAGCCGCGGCAATCGGCTGTCCGTGTACCACGTGCCGACGAGCAAGTTGACGACGACATTGGTTGATCCCGGATTGAACGGCGCTGCGGGCGAATCGAGTTCCGAGATCGCGCATCGTGATCTTGTTCGTTGCCTCGCCTTTGATTCGACGGGTGACTTGCTGGCCTCGGGCAGTTTCCGCGAGGTCAAGTTGTGGCGACGGCCGCGAGTCACTCGCCTCGCCGAGTTGGCGCACGATGCGGCGGTTCAATCGGTGGCGGTCAGCGCGAATGGTCGCTGGGCTGCGACGGGTGACGAAAGCGGTCGGATTCGCTTGTGGGAAATCAACACCGGCAAGACGATGCAGTCCTTCGCAGCACATCAATCGGGTGTCACAGGCATCGTCTTTTCGCTCGACGCGACCGCGCTGTTTTCCTGCGGCAGCGACAAATCGCTGCGGGCATGGAACGTCGCCAACGGCGAGCCGGTCGGCAAAGCAGTCGAGACCCCATCGCCGATTCACGGAATGACGTCGGTCAACAAAGGCGAGTGGCTGGTCACCGGCGGCGAGGACGGAAACGCTCGCGTTTGGGAAGCGAAGGCGATTCGTGAAGCCAGTGACGCGGTGAAGCCGCTTCAGGAGATCAAGGCACACAGCAGCGCGATCACGGCACTGACGGCGCTGCCCGGCTATGCGAATGAGTTTCTCTCCGGCGGCCAGGATGGTCTGGTTCGTCGTTGGCAGGCAGAGTCCGGCAAGCAACTCAGCGAACTGAAGAATGATGGGCCGGTCGTCGCATTGGCGATCAGTGCCGATGGTCGTCGCATCGCGTCGGCTGGAGCGAGTGTCGTCACACTTTGGAGCGACGATGGCAAGCCAATCACTGCGTTGAACGGCGATCCGCGCACTGCGGCGAAGATCGCGCGGATGGACTCGGAGATCACGTTCACGAAGTCCGCCATCTCGCTCGCCCAGCAAGACCTCAAGAGTTACGAGGGACTGATTCGCATCTCGATGGTGAGAACCGAAGATGTGAAGAAGGCCGAGGACGAACTGGTCAAAGTGCAGAAGACTCGCGACGAAAAGCAGGCGGCGCTGGAAAAGGTCAAAACGGACGTCGCCGACAGAACATCGGCTTGTTGGCGGTTGGCGATTCGAGTTTAGGCGGCGAGGCCGCTGAGGAGGCCGGAGAATTCGCTGAGACACGTTTTATCGCGGTCTGACGCTCGTGATGAGGCCATTTGCTCGGCACA
>JANMLE010001257.1:0-6650 GCA_031372385.1 Planctomycetota bacterium
GGGGGGGGGGGGGCCCCCCCCCCCCCCCCCCGCCCGTTGTTGCGGGGGGGGGCCCCCCCCCGCCGGGCACACCAAAACTCCAGTTCGAGAAACATTTCACTTTGGACCGCGCGGGGTATCGTCGCGGACCAGGCGAATGTCGCATTCGCGTTCGACGAACTGCCATTCTTCGGACGCGCGCAGAGCCCGCAACAAGTCATCGAACGCGGCGGCATCGCCGGGGGCGAACTCGAACCATGTGAGAAAGTCGAACGGCTCGCCCAGATCACGGCTGTGCTGCAACCGCCGCGCGACGGCGGGCAGGTAGTGCAAACCGGTGGCGATGTGTTTCGACCGCGCTTCCAGGATGTCGCGGCGCTCGTCCTGGGCCAGGCTCCACCACGCGGCCGATTTCTTCAGCGGAATCAGCGCGGCACACGTTGCCTCCACCCGGCCGAGCGGCGGTTGGCGGGCTTCCAGCAACGCTCGCTCGTCGCGCGTCACGTACCGGGTATTGCTGACCACGCCGCGCAGAATCCACGTCGCTTGCGACGCGGCCGCTCCTGACGGTGATGGAAGAGCCACCGGGCCGTTGATGATGTCGACGTGCGTCACGTGCGGCAGCGGCGCTCCGCAGTGTGTGACCATGTCGGTCACTCGCCATGCACCGACGGTGCCACCAAGGTAGCTGAACAACGGTCCCATCGCCTGCTCCACGAACAGTCGTGTGATACTCCAAACGGCCAGAAATGAATGATGCGCGACGTAGCTGAATTCGCAAGAATTCAGTGGACAGGCCGAATTCTTGCGAATTCAGCTACGTCAATTTTCGCCGCGAGAGTTGGAAATCAAGTCGTGAAATCGATCAGTGAGTCGGTGCCACCATTGCCATCGCGCGCGGGGCGATCGCGCGAGCGGTCGGAGCTTTCGCGGAGGAATTGTCGGCAATGGCCGCAGGAACAACGGGCGGAACCGCTACCGGCGCGTTGCCGTCGGCCTCCGGGTCCGGCTTGTGATCCTGCCGTTCGAGGAATCCGACGAGATGTTCGCGGAGGGCGTCGTAATCGGGATGCTCGGTCACCGTCGTGCGATCGCGCGGACGGGCGAACGGCACGGTCAGGATGTCGCCGACGGTCGCGGCGGGACCGCTGGTCATCATCACCACGCGGTCCGACAGGAACAGGGCCTCGTCGACATCGTGCGTCACCATCAGCGCGGTCTTCTTGTCGGTGGACCACAAGTCGATCAGTACCTGCTGCAGTTCGTAGCGCGTCAGCGAATCGAGCATGCCGAACGGTTCGTCCAACAGCAGCATCTTCGGGTTGAGCGCGAAAGCCCGCGCGAGACCGACGCGCTGGCGCATGCCGGCCGACAGTTCGGCGGGCCGCTTCTTCAACGCGTCCCCCAGGCCGACTAGTTCGAGATAATGAACGACGATGTCGGCCCGCTGCTGCCGCGAGAGATGCGAGTTGACCTGTTCCACGCCGAGCATGACGTTTTCGAAGGCGGTGCGCCACGGCAGCAGACTCGGTGACTGGAACACCACGCCGCGGTCCGGCCCCGCGCCGTCGATCTCGCGCCCGGCGAGCACGATGCCTCCTGTCGTCAGATCGCTCAGCCCGGCCACGATCGACAGCACGGTCGACTTGCCGCAGCCCGAATGGCCGATCAGCGACACGAACTCGCCCTGTTTCAGCGTGAGGTTGAAGTCGGTGACGATGCTCGCCGTTCCGCCGTCCTTCGTTGGGTACGACTTGCCCACTCGCCAGAGTTCGAGATATCGGTCGGGTTTGCTCATGTTGGAACATTCGATGGAAGTAATGGATGAGGTGCTCCGCCACCGGGCTCGCCCCGGTGGCGTGGCGTCTTGAATTCCGAGTCATGCCGGCACCAGTTCGCGTTTTTGTTGAGCCGATGCCACGCCGCGATGCTTGTGGCTGCCCGGTCCGAGCAGCCAGTCCAGAATCTGTTTCTTCAACCGCTTGCAACTGGGATCCTGACCGAGAACCTTCCGATTGCGGGGCCGGTCGAACGGCACGTCGAAGCTGGGACCGAGCGTCGCGCGCGGCCCGGCACTCAGCGGAATGATCCGGTCCGCCAACAGCAGTCCCTCGTCCACATCGTTGGTGATCAGGATCACCGTCTTCTGGTCCTGCTCCCAGATGCGTTCGATCTCGTCCTGCAGCGTCGAGCGCGTGAGTGCGTCGAGCGCACCGAGCGGTTCATCGAGCAACAGGATCGCCGGGTCCATCGCCAAGGCGCGGGCGACCGCCACGCGCTGCCGCATCCCGCCGGACAGCTCGTGCGGCTTCTTGTTTCTGGCCGGGGTGAGGTTCACCATCGCGATGAACTTCTCGATGTACGCCCGCTTCTGTTCGGCGGGCCAGTCGAACAGCGCATCGACCGCCAGCGCGATGTTGTCGTACACGGTGAGCCACGGCAGCAGCGAGTAGTTCTGAAAGACGACGCCGCGGTCGGGACCGGGCTCGGTGATCTGTTTGCCATCCAACTCGATGCGGCCGCTGTCGGGAGCGATCAGCCCGGCGATCATCGAGATCAGCGTGGTCTTCCCCGCCCCCGAATAGCCGACGATCGCGAGGAACTCGCCGCGCTCGACTTCCAGGTTGATGTCGCGCAGTACCTCGGTCCGCTGCTTCGCGGAACCATAGCCCTTGCAGACGCCGGTCAATGTGAGGAACGGGGCGGACATGATGCGTCTCGAATGACGAGTGGCGAAATTCGGAATCTTCAAGGTGAGCCGGGTGCCGTCAGGCCCCGGATTCTTCGTCGTGTGTCAATCAGCCGGCACGCGCTAGCGTCCGGTTCTTGCGGGGGGAACCGTGGGCTAGCGCCCTGCGGCTGGTAAATAATCCGAACTACGCCGGTTGGAACCGGCGTTCGACGACGCTCATCAATCGGTCGAGAACGAACCCGACCGCCCCAATCGTCAGGATGCACAGGATGATGTGTTCGTAGATCAGGCTGTTGTATTCCTGCCACAGGAAGCCGCCGACGCCGGGTGAGCCGGTCAGCATCTCGGCCGCGACAATCACCAGCCACGCGATCCCCAGGCTCAGGCGGAAGCCGGTGAACATGTACGGCAGCGTCGCCGGCAGCAGGATCTTGAACAGCGTCTGCATGCGCGACAGCTTCAGCACCTTGGCGACGTTCAAGTAGTCCTGCGGCACCGCGCGGACTCCGACCGCCGTGTTGAGCACGGTCGGCCACATCGAACAAATCGCAATCGTGAAGATCGCCGCCGGCTCCGACTTCTGAAACAGGACCAATCCCAACGGCAGCCAGGCCAGCGGCGAGACCGGCCGCAGAATCTGGATGATCGGATCGAAGCCGCGGGTGAACACCTTCGACATGCCGAGCAGAAAACCGAGCGGCGTCCCGATCACCAGGGCCAGCGTGTAGCCCTTCGCCACGAGGATCAGCGAGTACCACGTGAAGCGCAGGATTCCCTGATCGAGCTCACCGCGCTTGGCGAACGGCTTCGCGAGGTACGGCTGGCTGACCTGCCATGTCTTCAGCGGCGAAGGGAGGTTCGGCGCCCAGGTCGAGCTGGAGATCGCCCACAACACCACGACGGCCAGCAGGCCGACCACGGGCAGGACGAACGAGTCGAACGGAAATCGTCGGTCGGACATCGGCGCTGCTTTCGTATCTTGTCCCTTCTCTCCGGCATTGCGGGGAGTGGGTTCGGGTAAGGGGGCTTTGCGTGAATGACCTGTCCAAGAACAAGGTCCGTGATTTGTGAATTGTCTGTTCCTCAGCCCGGAGGGCGGCAGAAGGCAGCCCACGGCGCGAGCCGTGGGTTGGATGAACGAGACTGTTTTAGCCCGGAGGGCGACACTCCGAATGAGAGCACCCGTCTCAACAATGTGTCGCCCTCCGGGCTGTTAGAGCGTGTTGCCCGTGACCCCACGGCTTGCGCCGTGGGCTACCTTCTGCCGCCCTCCGGGCTAAAGACCACCTGGTTCTCAGCCCACCTGGTTCTCAGCCCTTCAGATTCTTCACGGCGAATCCGGTCGCGTATTCCTCGGGCTTTGTCGGGTCGAACTGCACGCCGTCGAAGAGGGTCTCCGGTTCCATGCTCGCGCCGCCGTGGACGTAGCCGATCTCCTTCATTGCCTCTTCGTAGAGGTCGCCGCGCATGACCTGCTTGGCGACACCCGCATAGTCCGGCGCGCCCTCGACCATGCCCCAGCGGCGGAACTGCGACAGCCACCAGATCGCATACTTGGCCTGCGGAAAGTTGCAGTTCCGCTGGCTGAAGATCATGTAGTTCGGATCGTCCTTCGTCCGGCCGTCGCCGTAGTCGTACTTGCCGAGCAGCCGGCTGAGGATCACGTCTTCGGGGCAGTTGATGTACGACGCGGCCGACACGATCTTGGCCTGCTCGGGCCGGTTGCCCATGTCATCCAGCCAGACACTCGCTTCGTGCAGTGCCTTGAGGACCGCCTTGACGGTCTTTGGATTCTTTACGGCGAACTCGGCCGTGAAGGCGCAGACCTTCTCGGGGTGATCCTTCCAGATATCCTGCGTTGCCAGCGACGTGTAGCCGATGCCGTCGGAGATGGCCCGCGCGTTCCACGGTTCGCCGACGCAGAAGCCGTCCATCTTGCCGACCTTCATGTTGGCCACCATCTGCGGCGGCGGAACGGTGGCCAGCGAGACATCGGTGTCGGGGTTGATCCCGCCCGCCGCGAGGTAGTACCGCATCCACATCGCATGCGTGCCGGGCGGAAACGTCATCGCAAACGTCATCGGAGCCCCGGCCGCCTTCGCCGCATCGACCAGCGGCTTGAGCGCCTTCGGATCGTCGGCCACCTTCCCCTTCAACTCGGCCTTCAGCGTGATGGCCTGTCCGTTTCGATTCATGATCCACGGTGCGACCATCGGCTTCTTGGGTGAGCCGAGCAGTCCCATCGTCGACGTGATCGGCATCCCGAGCAGCATGTGCGTCCCCAGGATGTCGCCGTTCGACAGCGAATCGCGGATCGCCGCCCAACTCGCCCCCTTGCTGATCGTGGCGTTGATGCCGTACTTCTTGAACAGCCCCTTCTCGTGGGCGATGACCAGCGGTGAACAGTCGGTGAGCGCGATGATGCCGAACTTTAGGTCGGGGGTCTCGGGCGTCTCGCTGGCCGGCGCGACGTGGACATTGGCACCGAGGCCGGGGTTCGCCGTGGTGGTGCTCGGTGTGGCGGTGGACGTGCCGCATCCGGCCAACAGACCCGAGGCGACACCCGCGGCCGCCGTCCCCAGAAAATCGCGGCGAGTGAACGTGGAACGACGAGGCATGCTGAATCCTTTGCGGTTGAATGAAGCGACGACATCCGACGGAGACTTCGCAAAGCAACCGCGATGCCAGCGCCGGTCCGGATCGGGCACGACGGGCACGTCACGTTGTGGACATCCGCAAAGCCACCGCTGTGATTCCGCAGGTGCGAGACAACCTTCTGTGGATATCCGAATGGCCACCGGTCACAGTCGCGCAACGTTCAATCGACCCACCGCATCGATGATAGACCTGACGCGAAGTGCCTTCAGAACAGACAGGCATGCACAGTCGTGATGGATTCACCGCGAACGAGTTCGCACGCGAGACACGCCTTCGCTCAGAAGTGCAATGACCACGGATCGGTACCAGAGACAGAGAAGCCGTCAGCCAGTCAGAACATTTGGAGGTCATGGAAGTGAACGAAGGAACCAGACTGCTCGTGGGCATGACTGAGACGTTTTCGTTGAATCGCGTGAGGCATGGATCGCTCGCGCGGAGCTTCGGATTGCCGAATGCCCTGTCGTCTCACTCGCATTCCGGTGGGACGCGAAATGGAACTCGGGTCCGCCCGGTGTGTGGGACCGAACGCATGGGATCTCCCTTTCATCGGCCGCGGATGCTGTCCAATGCCCGCGCATTCCTGCACAAAGAACTCTCAGACGATTCGTCGCCTGGTTGGCATCCCCGCTGCAAACTCCTTGAAAGACAGGCCCGTTTGTCATTTCCAGCCGCAGAGCAGAGCTGGTTCGACGCATTGGCATGTGGATTGCCGAAGGGGCTCATGTGGCTTGCCGAAACAGCCACTGAAATCACAGTCCACCAGCCTTTGTCACCGGAAAGAACACGGCATGTCGTCCGTCAGTGATCTGCAATCCGCTCTTCCCGTCCCCGACACCACGATCAGCCCGACTGTGCTTGATGCGGAGGGTTCCGCGCGGATGCGGGTGCTCTGGCTCTCGTTCACGGGGTTCACATTGAGCTTCGCCGCGTGGCTGATGTTCGGTGTGCTGGGCATTCCGATTCAGAAGGAGTTCGGGATCGAGGTTGTCTCGGACATCTCGCTGGCTTGGCTCTCCGCCGTGGCGATCCTCAACGGCGCGGTGTGGCGGCTGTTCTTCGGCATGTTGACGGAACGGGCGGGTGGGAAGGCCGTGTTCGTCGGGATGCTGGCCGTGTCGAGCATCAGTTCGTTTCTCGTGTCGTCCGCGACATCGTTCCCGCAGTTGATGATCTATGCGTTCATGGTGGGGATCGGCGGCAACAGCTTTGCGGTCGGTTCGTCCTGGAACGCGGCTTGGTTTCCGAAGAAGCAGCAGGGCTTCGCGATGGGCCTGTTCGGCGCGGGCAACGTCGGCGCGTCGGTGACGAAACTGATCGGGCC
>JANMLE010001267.1:0-2333 GCA_031372385.1 Planctomycetota bacterium
ATGGCGTTTCCGGCGCTGTTGAAGCCTGCGCTCGGCCTCATCATCGCGGCCAAAGTGGCCGCCGCTGGCGGTCTTGCGATAGACCGGCCGGCGCAGCTTCAGGTAGTCGATGATTCCCAGCGGTGTCAGTTTGAAATGATCGCGGACCAACGCCACGATCTTGTCTTCCGGGATGACGCTGGTTCCATTGGTGGACACCCGGACGCTGACCGGGTCGGCCACGCCGATCGCATACGCGATTTGCACCTCGCACTCGGTCGCCAGTCCGGCCGCGACGATGTTCTTGGCCACGTGCCGCGCCATGTAGGCGGCGGAACGGTCCACCTTCGTGGGATCCTTACCGCTGAAGGCGCCGCCGCCGTGACGGCCCCAGCCGCCGTACGTGTCGACGATGATCTTGCGACCGGTCAGACCGGTGTCCCCGTGCGGGCCACCAACGACAAAGTTGCCGGTCGGATTAATGTGATACTTGGTCTTGGCCGAGAGCAATTCAGCCGGAATCGACTTTTGCACGACTTCCGCAGTCACGAATCGGGCGATTTCCGCCTGCGAAACGTCCTGATGATGCTGCGTGGACAGCACGACCGCCGAGATCCCGACCGGCTTGTTGTTGGAATCGTATTCGACCGTCACCTGGCTCTTGGCGTCCGGTCGCAGCCAGTCGACTTCCTTCCGCTGACGGGCTTCGGTCAGACGGTTGATGATCCGGTGCGACAGGGCGATCGGCAGCGGCATCAGTTCGGGGGTCTGAGTGCAGGCATACCCAAACATCAGACCCTGGTCGCCGGCCCCTTCGCGATCGACACCCATCGCAATGTCGGGGCTTTGGCTGTGGACGGCCACCAGCACCTTGAGGGTCTCATGATGAAAACCGACGTTGTCGAAGGTGTAACCGATGTCCTTGACGACGTCGCGGGCCACCTCGACATAGTCGATCTTCCCCTGCGTCGTGATTTCACCGGACAGGACAACCAAGTCGGTGGTGCAGAGGGTTTCGCAGGCGACGCGCGAACGGGAATCCTGGGCCAGCAGGGCATCGAGCACGCCGTCAGAGATCTGGTCGGCCACCTTGTCGGGATGGCCCATGCTGACCGATTCGCTGGTGAATAGATAATTCGACATCAAACAGGCACTCCGTGAAGCTCGCATCGTTCCAGTCAATCGGATCAGTGGGGAAGGTCTGCCAGCCGGAACGGAGCGCGGGTCAGCTTCCAAACGGACGCGGATTCTACGGTTCCACCGGAGTTGCCTCAACCCGGCAACACGGTTTGTTGGCCATCGGCAGGAAGCTGGCCAGAGAATGCAGCCGGATCGACGGACATTGACGGAGCCATTGATTGCGTTCGGCCTGAGTGTTGTCACGTTGGCGATGTGGCTGTCATCGGCCGACGATCACGCCGCACGGACTGCATGCGACGGGCTGTCCCGCGTCAGCAGTTCGGCGATTCGATCGACCGTTCTGGCGGTGGCCCCTTGTTGCTCGGCGACAAACTCACGGGCCGTTTTTCCCAGCCGTTCCGCCAGCGCCGGTTGTTGCAGAAGTTCGCGCAGCGTCCGGATGAGTTCTTCGGGGCCATGCACGACGCGCGAGGCGTCGCGCGACAGCAATGCCTCGGTGATGTCCTTGAAGTTCCACGTGTTTGGACCAAACAGAACCGCCGCTCCGTAGCCAGCCGGTTCGAGCATGTTCTGCCCGCCGCGATTGGTCAGACTCCCCCCGACAAACGCGAAGTCGGCCAAGCCCCAGCAGGCGGCGAGTTCTCCCAGCGTGTCCAGCAGCAGGACGGGCGACTCGGCGCTTCCCCGACTCGAAGCTTCCGAAGTCGACCCGGTTGTCGCCGTAGTCTTCGACACAGTTCTCGCCGTTGTTGCAGCGACCGTCGATTGACTGCGACGGAGCAACGGCAGGCCGCGCTGCCGCACCAGTTCGGCGACCTCGTCGAATCGTTCCTTGTGCCGGGGAACCAAGATCAAACGCAACCGGGGGAACTCGGTCCGCAACTCGCGCCAGGCCTCCAGCGCGTACAGTTCCTCGGGCGATTGGGTGCTTCCGGCGATGAACACCTGTTCGTGCGGTTCGAGGCCGAACTCCCGCCGCAGTTCCATCGTCCGGGGGTTCGCGCGATCGGACTCGACACGGTCGAACTTGATGTTGCCGGTGACGACGATCCGATCGGGCGCGGCACCCAGCGCCCGCAGTCGTTCGCCAAACGTCTCGTTTTGAACGGCCAGAAAATCGAACGAGCCGAGAACCCGGCGAATCAGCGGCCGGATGCGCGAATAGCCGCGAAAGCTCTTCTCGCCGATCCGTCCGTTGATGAGCGACAGCGGAA
>JANMLE010001303.1:0-1736 GCA_031372385.1 Planctomycetota bacterium
GTCTACGTCGTCGACTTCATCGGCAACGGCCGCAGCAGCCGGGCCTTGATCCGCAAGGGACGGTTGCGCCACCTGGTCCGCACCGGTGCCGCCGGTCAGGTCTTCACGATCCTCAACGAGCAGGGGAAGCAAGTCAAAGACGCGTCGGTCTGGCTGGCGGGTCACGAGTACACCGCCGAGAAAGACGGTTCGATCGTGGTGCCGTTCAGCATGGCACCGGGTCCGCAGTCGATCGTCATTTCGCGAGGCGAGTTCTCGTCGCTCGACAGCTTTCTTCACGAGGGGGAGAACTACGGGTTGACCGCGGGGATCTATGTCGACCGCGAAGCGCTGTTGAAGCGCAAGACCGCCGAGGTCGTAATCCGCCCGCGACTCGCCCTGAACGGAACCCCGTCGTCACTGAAGTTGCTGAATGACGTCAAGCTGACGATCACGTCGACGGATCTGGACGGCATCGCGTCGTCGCAGGAAGTTCCGAATTTCAAGCTGTTCGAAGACCGCGAGACGACGCACGAGTTCCAAGTCCCCGCGCGGTTGGCTTCCATCTCTTTCGCCTTGACGGCGAAGGTGAAGAAGCAGAGCACCGGCGGCCAGAAGGTGGATGTGTCGGCCAGTGCGTCGTTCACGCTGAATGAAATCGACCGGACTGAAAAGGTCGAGGATCTGCACCTGTTGAAGTCGGCCGCGGGATATGTGCTGGAGCTGCGCGGCAAGACGGGTGAGTCCCGGGCCTCGCGTCCGGTCAGCTTCGCCATCAAGCACCGTGATTTTCGGCACGTCGTGTCGGCCGTCCTCAAGACCGATCCCGCCGGGCGCGTCGCCCTCGGCCCATTGACCGACATCGCCTCGATCACCGCCACCGGCCCCGAAGGAACATCGCACTCATGGACCCTGCGCGGCGACGCGCACACGTACTCGCAAACATTGCATGGCAAAGTCGGTCAATCGATCACGCTCCCCTACCTGCCCCGTGGCGCGGGTGTTCCCGACAAAGTCAGTCGCGACGAAGTATCGCTGCTCGAACTGCGCGGCGATGTTTATGTCGCCGATCGGTTCGAACACGCGAGCGTGAAGAACGGCCTGCTGGTGCTCGACAAGCTCCCGGCCGGTGACTACGAGTTGCTGCTGAAGTCGACCGGCGCGCGAATCCGAGTCCGGGTCACCGCGGGTGAACAACTGGGTCGCTTTGTTGTCGGAACGCGCCGGCAGTTGGAAACCCCCGCGTTGCCACCGGTGCAGATCGAGTCGATCACCGCCGCCGATGGCAAGTTGACGATCAAGCTGCAAAACGCCTCGAAGTTCGCCCGCGTCCATCTCTTCGCCACCCGGTATCTGCCCGAGTATTCGGCGTACGACCATCTCAGCCGCGTCCGCGCCGCGGAGCCTTATCTGTTCTCGCAGTCGCCCGCCGAATCGGTCTATCTCACCGGCCGCAACATCGGCGACGAATACCGCTACATCATCGACCGCAAGTACGCGAACAAGTTCCCCGGCAACATGCTCGACCGGCCGTCGCTGCTGCTGAATCCATGGGCCGTGCGCGAAACACAAACGGGCGAACAAATCGCCGAGGGGGGCGAGGCGTTTAGTATGGCGGGCGGCAAGCCGGGCAGTGATGCGGATCGGTCCGCCGCGCAGGCAACGGCGGAGACGTCACCCGGTGGACACTTCGCCAACTTGGACTTCCTGGGCGAAGCCACGGCCGTGCTGCTCAACCTGATCCCGGATGACAAGGG
>JANMLE010001346.1:0-1596 GCA_031372385.1 Planctomycetota bacterium
TGCGGTGACTCTCGATGAGAAGGAAACAGAATGGAGATTTCAGTTCTGGTGGAACCAAGTCGCACTCAAGGCTTCCGCGCCTCGGCTCCTTCACATCCCGAGATTGCCGCCGAAGGCCCCACGGAAGATGCCGCGATCCAGATGTTGCGAGACCAGCTCTGCGAACGGCTTAAGCTCGCCAAAATGGTCAAGGTCGAAGTTCCGATGCTCTCCGACAAACCGTGGATGTCCGTAGCGGGCTGTCTGGAGCAGGAACCCGATCTCGAAGCCTATCAGGAGGCCATTCGTGAATACCGTCGCCAAGTCGACGCGGATGCGATTCGATGAGCCAACTCTATGTCTTCGACACGGACTGTTTCACACTGTTTCAATTCAATCACCGCCTGGTGGTCGCCCATGCCGCGTTGGTGGAACGGCTGGCCATCAGCATTGTGACGGTCGAAGAGGCATTATCCGGATGGTATTCGCGTGTTCGCCAAGCCAAGACGACCGAGCAACTGGCTGTCGTTTACCATGGGTTCCACAAGACGGTCGGAGCCATTGGCATCATGGAGATTCTTCCCTATTCAAAACGTGCGATCGAAAGGCAGTTGGAGCTGCGCAGGCAGTTTCGACGGATCGGAAAGATGGACTTGGCGATCGCCGCGATTGCCTTGGAGTTTGACGCGACGCTGGTGACGCGCAACCGAGTCGACTTCGAACAGATTCCCGGACTGCAAATTGAGGACTGGTCGGAACCCCCCATTGGAGAACAGCCATGATGACAGACGGCAAGTACGAGTCATGCTCATGCGTTCGCGGTGGCATTCACCGCCGGACGTTTCTCGCCGACATGGGCATGGGCTTCACAGGATTGGCATTGGGAGCGATGCTCGCGCGGGACGGTGTTGTCCGGGCCGATGCCCCCGTCGACTGGCAGCCGCCGAACGGACAGCCGCACTTCGCTCCGCAGGCCAAGAGCGTCGTCTGGCTGTTCATGAACGGCGGCGTGTCGCACATGGAGAGCTTCGATCCCAAGCCCGAACTGACCAAGTACGCCGGCAAGTCGATCGGCGAGACTCCGTACAAGGACTCCCAAAATCCCGAGAAGCTGAAGCTGGCCCGCGTGACGGTGGTCAACGATGCCAACGGCCAGCAGCGCAACAAGCTGTATCCCCTGCAGGTTGGGTTTCGCAAGTACGGCGAGAGCGGGATCGAACTGAGCGACTGGGTGCCGCATGTCGGCAGTTGCATCGACGACATCGCCGTCATCCGATCCATGTACACGACCGATGACAACCACGGCGCCCAGACCCAGTTTCATTCCGGCCGGCACATGCTCGATGGCGAATACCCGACGCTCGGGGCGTGGGTCCACTACGGACTCGGGTCGCTCAACGACAATCTGCCGCAGTTCATCTCGCTGGGAAACCGCGAATACTGGAACGCGCGCGACGGGCACTATCTGGGACCGGACCACGATGCGGTGCCGATCCGCATCGATCCCAACAACCCCCTCGACTTCGGCAAGCCCGCCGGAGATTTGGGCCGCGACGAGCAGCAGATCGGCTTCGATCTGGTCGGACGGCTGAACCAGTTGAAGGCCGTCGAATACCC
>JANMLE010001379.1:0-2012 GCA_031372385.1 Planctomycetota bacterium
AACACAACCGCTGGGCTATGTGACGAAACTCCTTCGGAGTAAAGACAACTTCAGAATCGCTGGGTGATGTCACGAAACTCCTTCAAAGTCATCGCAACTGACACTGGAAAGTCATCGCAACCGACCCCCGCGTTCATTCGCTCAATCCACAAACACGAACTCATTGCTGCTCAGCAGGACACGGGCCAGCGCGGACCAGGCTTTGAGTTCTGCCTGATCGGATGGTGTCTTCAGTTCCGCGAGTTTGTCGCGGTATTGCTTCAGGAAGTCGGTGCAATCCTGCTGTTCGTCGGATGACGGGGGGCGGGTCCAGGCAAACTGGTACGCGGCGGAGATGCGGGCCGGTTCATCAGATGCCACCGCGATGACTCGCGCGGCGAATTTGGAGGACTCGGCGTGCGCGAGCGGGTCGTTCATCACGAACAGCGCCTGCAGTGGCGTGGTGCTGGGCAGCCGCGAGGCGGTGCTGGAACTCGGGTCGGCCCCGTCGAAGAGGGCCAGATACGGGTGCTTCTTCAGACGCTGCTGCATCAGGTACACGCTGCGCCGGCGGGTCTCATACGCGGCGACGAACGGATTGTGCTGCGTCCAGCCCCATGTTTGCTGTGGCGGAAACGGGTGCGTGCCGGCCGGTGATTCGTCGAGGTCGCCACCGACGAAGAGCAGCGTGTCGCGGATCGACTCGGCGTCGAGTCGGTAGCGGTTGAACTTCCAGAACAGGTCGTTGTGTGGATCGAGTTTCGCGTTCATCGTCAGCGCCGTGATTGCCGGGCCGGGTTCGGAGCCGCTGGAGAGTTGCCATGACTGTGAGAGGAGGATCCGCTTGTGCATCGACTTCACCGACCAGCCGCTTTCGACGAAACGGCTGGCGAGGTAGTCGAGCAGTTCGGGATGAGTCGGAGCCTGACCGCGCGTGCCGAAATCGTTCGGGGTCGGCACGATCCCCCGGCCGAAGTGGAACTGCCAGATGCGGTTCACCATGACGCGCGCGGTGAGCGGGTTTTTCCCGCTGGGGTCCGCGATCCACTCGGCCAGTTGCAGCCGACCGCTGGTGGCCGCGTCGGTCGGCACCTGTTGCCCGCCGAGAATGGCGGGGAAATGACGCGGCACTTCGTCGCCGAGACGCTTCGGGTCTCCTCGCAACTGCAGCTTGGTGTTGGCGGGCTTGCTGTCGGCCACCGCGTACGCATTGCTGATGCTGGGTTCCTCGGCGGCGGTGCCGGTTCGTTTCGTTTTCGCGTCCGCCAGTGCCTTGGCCGCCGCGTCGACGGCGGCCTTTTTCTCAGGAGCCTCGGGCAGCTTCTTCGCCTCCGCGTCGGCCGCTTCGAGCGTCTTGATTTCGGCGTCGATCGCCGCGAGTCTTTCGCGGTGCGGAGCGAGCAGCGCGTCGATCTCGGCCGGGGTCATCAGCGGCACGAAGTCGGCCTGCTTCTTGTCCGCCTCGGCACCGGGGAACGGATACCGCGTGCTTTCGAAGATGCCGTACAGACCGTAGTAATCGCTCATCGTGAACGGATCGAACTTGTGATCGTGGCAGCGGGCGCACGCGATGCTCGAACCGAGCATCGCCCGTCCCAAGTTGTCGATCGTGTCTTCCAGGGTGAGATGATGCTCACCCTTCCGGTCGCCGCCGAAACGCCGCGCGATGGCCAGATAACCGGTGGCGACGGTCCGTTCGAACCGCTCGGCATCGGTTCCGCCCGGCAACAAATCGCCGGCGATCTGCTCACGCAGGAACTGGTCGTACGGCATGTTTCGGTTGAAGGCGCGGATGACCCAATCGCGGTATCTGTGAGCTTGAGGCACCGGATAGTCCGATGCGTTGCCGCAGGTGTCAGCATAGCGCACGACATCGAGCCAGTGCCGACCCCACCGCTCGCCGTAGCGCGGTGAATCGAGCAACCGATCGACGACCTTCTCGAACGCTTGCGGCGACGTGTCCGCGAGGAAGACTTCCATCTCGGCGGGCGTCGGCGGCAGGCCGGTCAGATCGAAGGTGACTCGTCGCAGCA
>JANMLE010001403.1:0-1684 GCA_031372385.1 Planctomycetota bacterium
GACTCGCTCCAAGATGCCGGGTGCCGTCATGGCTGTCAGTTGGCCGATCGAGACTCCCTCGATCAACACCGACAACGGGAGCGAAGACAACCGATGCCCTTTGCAGTCGGGGCATGTTGATGGCAACGAGCCTAAGGAGGGATCGGTGTGGATCAGAACCCCCAGCCCATGACACGTGGGACACGCACCGCGCGGACTGTTGAAACTGAAGTCACCCGGCTCGATGGACGGGAAACTGGCGCCACAGGGGATGCACGCCAGACGGCTGCTGTACAGGCGGTCCACCCAGACACCCTCGGCGTCGTGACTGAGAATGCACTGTCCCTGGCCGATTTGCAGAGCCAGGTCGATCGACTCCTCCACGCGCGATCGAATCCCCTCCTTGATTACCAGCCGGTCGACGACCACCTCGATGTGGTGGGGCTTGCTGGCCGATAACTCGGGCGGCGACGACAAGTCCACCAGTTCACCGTCGATGCGTGCCCGGACAAATCCGTCACGGCCGATGCGCGCCAACACCTCCGCCTGCGCGCCGGGTTGGTTGCGAACCACGGGGGCCAGCACCAGCACTTTGCGGCGCTCTTCGTGTTTCAGCACTTGCTCGACGATCGATTCGCGCGACTGACTCGACACGGGCTGTCGACAGTTCGGACAGTGCAATCGGCCGATTCTGGCGTACAGCAGCCGCAGGTAGTCGTACAGATCGGTGATCGTCGCCAGCGTTGTGCGTCGCCGCGGACCGCGCGATCGCTGCTCGATTCCCAACGTCGGGGGCAGGCCCTCGATCAGGTCCACGTCGGGCCGGTCCATGCGCTGCAATAGCTCGCGCGTCTGGGGAGAGACCGTCGCGAGATAGCGATGCAATCCCTCGGCGTGGATCGTGTCGAAGGCCAGCGAACTCTTGCCGCTGCCACTGACTCCGGAGATGGTCGTGAACCGGCCGAGCGGAATGTCGACGTCGATCCCCCGCAGATTGTGCGTCCGCGCCCCGCGGATGCGGATGACATCGGTCAGGGACGCGGACTCGGACTCGGCGATGGACACGATCTCGAATTCCTTCCTCACCCGGATTGTTCATGCCCGGTGAAGAGCCGCGCTGTTCGTAGCTGAATTCGCAAGAATTCAGCGAAACATCGGATCAAGACCTGAGTTCTTGCGAACTCAGCTACGACGCTTTGACTAATCCGGGCTCACCGAACTGCCCCGACATTGATCGGGACGGTACTCTGGTCTCCACTCTGTCTCAAGGGTGAGCTAGAATCTCAAACGACACGGCGGATGCTGCCAGCGTCCGCAGCCCACACAAGCTGCGTCGGCCACAGTCAGGTCAGGCAAGATCCGTTCGCATATCGAGAGTTCCCACATGTTCTCGCTGCCAAAAGAACTGACAAACGATTTGTTGGCCAGAGTGTCAGCACTTTCGACGCCGGTCATCGCCACGGTGGCGGTGGTCCATTTCCTGGCATTCCTGTGGCTGCGTGCCTGGGCGCGCCGGGACTTGCGGCGGATGGCGACCGACTTCGATTCGTTCACCCGTGAATTGAAGCATCGCAGTTTGTTCGAGCGGGGGACCAATCTGTCGGACCAGATCGAAGCCTTCTTGGCCGACATCCGGGACATCTTGGACGACCCGTCGAAGAAGGCCGAGCGGCAAACACTGTGGAATCGCATGCGGATTCTGGAT
>JANMLE010001437.1:0-4362 GCA_031372385.1 Planctomycetota bacterium
ACGATGACCTCGGTCGATCCGTGGCCGCGGGGAATGATGCGGCCACTCGCCGTGACCAGCGCCACCGTGGGGGCCAGGCTTTCGAAACGGGCTTGGCGTGTCTCATCCGCACTCGTGCCGTCCGGCAGTGTCAGCGACACCAGCAACTGTGCCGAAGACCGGTGCCCGTGCAGCTTGATCTCGGCCGGCTCCACAATCAGACCGGCCACGGCTGGCAGGACTGCCGTCTGGCAAGTGGCCAACGCCAGCAGCATCGCAATCACAGTTCGAATTCGCATGACATCTCCGCCAAGGCGGTGGAAGTTTCGGGGCCATTTTTCACGGCAGACGGGGACATCCGTCGTACGACGCCATCACGGTGTCGGCTTCTGCACTTCGATCGGCAGGTTCGGCAAGTTGAAGCTTTCCTCGTACTTGCCGACGAATCCCGCCACCTCGACACGAATGCCGTGGCGGCCGGGGTTGAGTTTGGGGTCGACCTTGATGTCCACCTCGACCGAGGGCTGTCCGGCGGGAATCTCCACGGTCGCGGGAAAGACAAACCCGGATTGGGGCCCGAGCGTCAGAGTGAGCGGTCCGTCAAACGTGGGCACCCGGTTGGCGACGAGTTTCACCCGCACGGTTGCGCCGGGCAGGGCCGTCGGCAGTTCCGGTTCATACGTTGGTCGAAACGCGCTGCGAACATCGAGTGTGAAGGCGCGGACCAGGTTGATTCGACGCCCGCCGATTTCGGCGCTTGCCGTCAGGTCGACCCGGTGCTTGTTCAGTTGCGTGTTGATCCGGTTGAAGAACGTCCCCGAGGCTGTCAGGCGGTCCGGCGTGCCGGGGATGAACCGGGCATAGACTTGGTTTCGCTCTTCCTTCTCGTCTCCGATCTGGCCCCCTTTGATGGTAAACGTGATCGGGGCCGCAAAGCCGGGCTGGCGCGTGGTGACGATCGGAAATTCGGCCGTCTGAAACCGCGTGAGCGGCAGCACGGCTTCGGGGAGTTCGACCCCGAACGGTGTCGGCGGGACGACCATCAGCGCGATCTGCTCCTGCAATGAGGGAGGCAGATGCCGCTGGTCTTCCCGCAGGGCGTACGGAATCAAGTCGACATTCTTCAATTGGCGATCGACCAGCGGCTTGGTCTTCGCGACTGATTGGATCTTGGCGCCGCTCTCCAGCGTGCCGGTCCCCACGATCTGCAGCGTGTAGATCCCTGCGGGCGTGCTTGGGTCCGCGATGATGCGGGCGACGAATTCCACCGCGCTGGCGGGAATCACGGCTGGATCGAGGGTCATTCCGGCGGGAGCGCCCCGCAATTCAAGCTGAATCTCGCCGTTGAACTCAGTCCGCGTCACCTTGAGCGGCAGGACTTGGTGGGTTCCCTGTGGCACGGTCAGATCCGCGGCTTCGGATAACAACTGAATCTGCGGTCCACCCGTTCGAACGTCGATCCGGTAGGAGAACTCAGGCCCGCCGTCCCGCGACACTTCGCGCACCTGCAACCGATGCAGTCCCGGTTTGCCGACGGTGAAAGCAAAGCCCCCTTCTTCCAGATCCGTGGCATCGTCGACGCGACGGACCTCGCGGCCATCCGCGTCGAACAGGGCCAGTTCCAGGTCCGCGGCCGATCCGATGGTCCGGGCGACTCCCTGAAAGTTGAGCTTCTGGTCCTTCACCAGTTCGAACGAAAACCAGTCCCGATCGCCCGGCTTGTCGAACAGAGCATTCAAAGTGCCGGGCACGACCGATAGCGTCGCGGTTTCCAGAGTGTCGTTTGGCTCGGTTTCACGCGCCGGGGGGAGGTCCGTCACCGTCAACGGAATCCACGTGGCCGCACTGCCGGGGGATTGGCGGATCTCGTGGAAGATCTCACCCGGTGCCGATGTGCTCGGAATGGTGATCGGGAACTCCCAGCCCGCGATTTGAGGAAACGTCAGCGTGGTCGGTTCACCGGCACGCACGGCGGACGGAATGCAAACGCGGGCTTCGGGAAAGTCGCCCATGCGCATCACGTAATGCCAAGTGGGATGCCCTTCGAACCGGGCATCGCGAACTTCCACCGAGTACGTTCCTGCATCCGCAAACCGGTGCGCGAACCGGCAATCAAACAGCAGTCCGACCGAGTGATCGTGTTCGGCGATCAGCTTGCCCGTGGAGTTGCGAATCTGCACCAGTGGGTCGTAGTCCTTGCCCAGACGGTTGCCGATGACGTCGAACGCGACGCGCTGGTCCTTCGCGACAGTGATCGAGTACCTGTCGATCGTCGCCGGACGACAGACGGCGGTCACGGTCGCCGGAAGAGTCACCGGGACAACCGCATCGCGGGGCAGACTGGCGTCTCGAACAATGACCGGCAATTCATCGACGACGAACAGATGTACGTTTTCCAAGCCGCTCTGGGTGGCGAGTCTCAGGCCATAGACACCCAAGGGAGCATCGGCGGCCGGCTCAATTTCGACGATGGTCTTTGTCGGACTGCTGTCGGCGGCCACACGTGCCTGAACCGCCCCTTTCGGTAGCGATGTCCACAACCCCACGGCTTGATTCGTCTCCGAGCCGCGGACTTCAATCCGGTTCACAATCCCCCGTCGGACGACCGGCGGCGAAAGCTGCTCCACGAACGCTTGAGCCCATCCAAGATCCTGCCAGGAAAGCAGGATCGAAACGGCAGCAACGGCGAGTTTCAGTCTCATGCGGGGCCAATCCTGATTCGAAAGCCGAGTCGATCAGAAGAAAACGGAAATCTTGGTTCTCGCGGCAAATGTGGGTGAAACCATTTGCCGACGATTGCCGATGTGGCTAGACTGCCGTTCCATTTGCGAACGCCAATGGGTCGAGATGGTAATCGAACCGCTGACCGAATGCACGACATTAGCGATCACGGAGAATCCGCATGTTGAGCCTGCTGGGGCCGAGCTTTCCGACGCTGCATGGACTGAGTCGTCGGGAAATGATTCGCATCGGCGGTCTGTCGATGAGTGGTGCGGCGCTGCCGCATCTGCTCGCTCGAAAGGCCACCGCCGAATCTTCCACAGCACGTGCTTCCGGATTCGGCAAAGCCAAGCGGGCCATCATCCTGTATCTGTCCGGCGGTCATCCCCAGCACGACATGTTCGACCCCAAGCCGGACGCTCCCGCCGAAATTCGGGGTGAGTTTGGGACGATCGAGACTTCGGTCCCTACGCTGCGGTTTGGCGAACATTGCCCGCTCTCCGCCAAGCTGATGAACCAGATGGCTCTGATCCGGTCGATGAACCACACTCACAACGACCACGGCCGCGGGTCGTACTGGATGTTCACCGGTTCCATGTATCCGGGGTCTGTTCCGGACGTGAACTCGATGTCCCGGCAGGACATGCCACACTTGGGATCGTGCCTCGCGAAGGTCGCACCGGGTTCGGGGCCGATGTTTCCGTTCATCATTGTTCCGCACCGCATGGACGTGGCCGGAGGTCGCCGGGCCGGTCAATTTGCCGGGATGCTCGGGCCGAAGTACGACCCGATGCTGACCGGCGGCAATCCCAATGACGACAACTTTCGCCTCGATCACATCCCGCTGGTTCCCAATGAAGAACCCGGCGTGATTCGTCGGCGAATGGGATTGGTCGATCAACTCAATCAGCAGGTGGATTACTTGCGGGATCAGGCGCTGTCGCAGTCGCTGAAAGACAACCAAGTCAAGGCGCTCGATGTCGTCGGCTCGGACGCCGTTCGCAAGGCGGTCGATCTGTCGGTCGTTGATTCCACCGTTCGCGAGCGATATGGGCGCAATCTCTTCGGCCAGTCGGTGCTGCTGGGACGTCGGTTGCTCCAAGCCGGAACACGTCTGGTCCAGTGCAACTGGCAGCGGGCTCAAGGCAAAAACGGGTTCGCCTGGGACACGCATTGGAACAATTTCTCAGCTTTGAAAGAAGAGTTGATTCCCGCGTACGACCAGGCGTTCTACGCGCTGATGACGGATCTGGCCGAAACGGGAGAACTGGCGGAAACGCTGGTCGTCGTCGCCTCGGAATTCGGACGCTCACCGAAGGTCACGCTGAGGAACGGCGGTCGCGAACACTGGCCGGAACTGTACAACCTCCTGATGGCGGGTGCGGGAATCCAGGGAGGCCAAGTCTACGGAGCTTCGGACAAGCTGGGGGCCTATCCGGCGGACAACCCGGTCGGCCCGGCGGACTTTGTCGCCACGGTGTATCACATGCTCGGCATCGACCCGCAGACCGAACTGCACGACCAGCAAAACCGACCGTTCCAGTTGACGAAGGGGAATCCGTTCCCGTTGCAGATGACTTGAAGGAGAAACCCGAATTGAAGCCCGTGACTCCCTCGCTGATACTTTGGGTTGGTTCGCATTCGCCAGAAATTCGCCGTAAC
>JANMLE010001442.1:0-9665 GCA_031372385.1 Planctomycetota bacterium
GAACGCCCTGATCCGGCTGTGTGACGAGGGGGACCAACTTTCGGACGCGGATTGGACCGAATGTCACGACAACATCGCCGCCACGTACGGCCGGCAACTCGCAACGGCATTGACGCGCGGTCGCATTCAGCGCCGCGGTGAACGCGCAGGCGTCAGCAAACTTGCGCCGCAGGAATCCGGCGAAACCAGGTTGCAGACCGAATCAGTGAGTCCGCCCGCACGATCTTCGTCTCCGATGGCACAGGCTTCGTCACCGATGACACAGGCTCTCCAACCGCCGGTTCCGATCGAGGGTCGACACGATGCCGCATCGTCAGCCTCATCGTCCGCCTCATCGTCTGCGACACCGCCGCTGGATTGGAACGGTCGGTCGGCAACCACAACCGACTTCCAGGCAACCGGGCTCGATTCGATCTTCGAAACGGCGGATGAAACGGTCTTTGACGTGACGCCACCCAGCCTCACGTCCGCGACCCGGCTGCGGATGGCGGCCTATCCCTTGGAACTCACCGAGCCTCGGCCCGTTCGCTTCGAACAAGCGCCCGCACCGGCGCGGCCCGTTGCCGGTTCGGTCACGTCTGCTGCAATGGCGGATCGGCACGCCACGGCCGACGCGGGATGGATGGTTCGTGCCCCCCTTGATCAATGCGGCCTTCGCCTAGATCAATCCAGTCATCGCGGCGGAGCGACGCCGGAACTCGTCATCCGATTGATGGCGGAAGGCCGCCTGCCGATGGCCATGCAACTGACACGCTGCTTGGAACAGAAACTCGAACAGCCGGACGTGACGGCACCGTCATGGCTGTTGCGGGCCCTGATCCTCGGTCGGCACCTGAGCTATTCCAAGGGCGAGATCGCGCGGCAGTTGGAGGACGAACTGCGGGAATTCCGCCCGGAAATGCTGTCGGAAGGGAGCGACGAGCGCCGGCTGGCAATGTCGTTCCTGCTGCGTGCGGCCGCGCTGCCGGCGGTGCTGCTGGCCGGCTCGGCCACCGCGACGGGAATTCTACGCTCGTTTAAGATCGCACCCGGATTCAGTCAGCTCTACAACTACTGCAGTCGGATCGCGCTGTACGGCGACCGGCTGGCCGGCCACCTGGTGGAAATGTTCCGACCGGCCGGAACGATCACCGGCGCTTCGGAACTGGAGGAGATGAGCCAGTCGGCCCGCGACTGGCTGGAACAAGCAGCGAAGAACGCGGTTTCCTACAGCCGGACCTCGCCCCTCTTCCTGCATGCCCATTGGACGCTGACCTCGGGAACCGCGGTCCGTCATGCCGAGGCGACCGGCGAGTGGTGCAAATGGCAGGAGACGCTGTCACTGTGCCACCAATTGTTGAAACCAATCTTCGACGGTGCCCACGGCGAGCGCAACGGGGTTCGCCAAGAGATCGCCCGATTGACGTCGCAGGTTCGCGTCGAACCACTCGATCTATCGAACCGCGCTGGTGTTCAAAGCACCGCTGCCCGCGGGATCGTGCTGCCGCGCGAAGAGATGCACGCGGTGATCTTGGATGCGGTCGCGATTGCCAACCGCTGGTTGCGACTGTGCCACCAGACGGCATCCGGTGGCGGTTCGCCGGTCCCGCTGGAGGCCCTCGAACTGCGCGATGAGATTCTGAATCGCTCGGACGGCGTGTTGGGCGAATTGACGCAGCATCGCCACCTGGCCGATTCACCGTTGGTCAAGGCCGCGATCGCCTGTTGCCAAAACGCGGTCCGGCAAATCCAGGCGCTGTTCGAATCCCGACTTTCACTCCCGTTGGTGGAACCCGACCCCCGTCACGTTCTCAATGCGGATCTGCTCAGAATCCCCGGCATCGAACTGAACGACGAGTGGCTGCCCGAGACCGAGCCGGCGATTGTCGAGCGAGAACTGGTCGCCAGCGTGGAACAGTCCGAGTTGAACTGGCGGCAAAGCTATGACCATCACGCGCACGCCGGCAATCATGAAGCCACGGGACGCCTGCTGGACCTGGACGTCTGGTCGAGTCCCGAAGAACGGGAATCGCTGGGCGCGCTGCGCCAGTCGCAGATCACCGAGAACCGGATCGCCGTGGACGCCGAGCTGGATGAAATGGCCGGCGACATCGCGACCACGGCGCACGCGGGAACTTGGAGCGAAAGTGATTGTGCGACATTCGACAAACGGCTCGATCGACTGCGTCACGAACTGCCGCGCGTGGTGAACTTCGGTTTGTTCCGCCGACAGGTCCGTCAACTCCATTCGGCCATCCTGCGCCAACGGACCGGTGCCGGATTGCCAACGGGATTGGTGGCGAGGTTGCCGGTGCCGGAGATCGCCGACCCACCACGCCAGCCGTTGGTCGGCACGGCAGCGCCGCTTCAATCAGTGATTCCCTCGTGCGACATCTTCTCGGGAGAGTGAGCGGATGACGAACGAGACAACCTTGACCACCGACCTCGCGACAGCGCGACGGCAATTCCCGCCGGGGGATGCGCGGTTGGATGACCCGCTGCGCCGACTGGCCGCCTTTCATTGCGACCAGCGCCAACCAAACCGCGCCCGGTCACTGGTCCACGAATTATGGATGCTGCGCAAACAGCTCCACGGCGAGTCCCATCGCCAGACGGTCGACAGCCTGTCATGGTTGGCGTCCGTGCTGGTCTCCAGCGGCAAGATCGATCGGGCGGAAAGCCTGCTGGTCGACTTTGCGAAACGGTTTTGGCGCGACGACCGGTTGCCACTGGAACAACGGGCCGCCGTGATGAATCAACTCGTCGAGTTGTACTACCAACGTTCGCGGTTGGACGAGGCCGTCAAGATTTGCGGCCGGGTTCTCAAATTGTTGGAGCCCGTCCCGGCCGGAGCCGCCGCCGGTTCCGATGCCGTCAGAGTCCAGTTGAACCGGGCGCGGAACAATCTCGGCGCGCTGCATGTGTCGCGCGGTGAGTACCGTGAGGCCCAGCGCGCATTCGTGCGGAATCTGAAGGACTCGCGCCAGCGCCTGGCTCCCGGTGATCCGGCGTATGTGGCACAGCTCTCGAATCTCGCGGCACTGCTGCGGCTGCGGGGCCGGATCGCACAATCGGAACGGCTGACCATCCGGGCCGTTCGACACTGCCAGCGCGCCCACGGCTGGTATCACGTTCTGGTGGCGCAGGGGATGTCCAATCTGGGTGCGTACCGGCTGCAAGGGGGGCGTCCCCAATCGGCGGAATCGCTGTTCCGAAAGGCGCTGCGGATTCGCCGCCGATTGCATCCGGTCGGTCATCCTCAGATCTGCCGCTCGCGGCGGCAATTGGCCGAGGCCCTGCTGGCTCTGGGAAAACAGACCGCGGCCGAACGTCTCCTCGACCGGACCCGCACGACTCTGCTCCAGCAGAAGCCGGTCGATGAAATTCAGTTGGCGCAGACCCTGTGCAGTCTGGGCTTCGTCTATCTCGGTGCCGGTCGGCTGGCCAATTGCGAACGGACATTGGAAGAGTCGCTGCAAGTTCAAGAACGCATCCTCGGTCCGCAGAACTCGCAACTGATTCAAACGTTAAACGGATTGGGCTGCCTGAACGCGGCGCGGGCGCATCACGACGTCGCCCGAATCCATCATCGCCGCGCCTTGGCGTTGGCCGAAAAGCACTTGGGGACCGACCATCCCGAACTGGCGAAGACTTTGATCTGGCTGGGCGAAGTCGCACTGGCGGGTGGTGGCATGGTCGAGGCCCAACAGAGCTTCGACCGGGCGCTCGCCCTGCGTGAAGCGAGCCTGGGGACCAGTCATCCCCTGGTGGCCGAGGTGCTCGCGCGCTGTGGTCAGCTCGCACTCGCACAGGGGCAACCCGCGCGGGCACTGTCGATCGGAGCCCGCGCCCAGGGAATCTACAGACAGGCGAAGGAATGTCCGCCGCTGGCGATGGCGGATGTGTTGGCCGTGGCGGCCGAAGCCTCGCGCCGACTCCATCGCTACCGCGGCGCGGATCACATCACCACCGAAGAACTGAAACTTCGCGAACAGGTGGTCGGCGCGGAGCACCTGTCACTGCTGCCGGCGATCAAACGTTTGGCGGGTGTGTTTCTAGAGCGCGACATGTTCGTCGAGGCCGAAGCGGCGCTGCGTCGCGGCATGTTGATCGCCGAGAAAGCACTCGGTGCGACGCATGAGGGGGGAATCCATTTCGCGGAACATCTCGGTCGCGTCTGCCTCGCCAAACGCGAATTCGACGAGGCCCACCGCTGGATGGACCGGACGGTGAAGCTCTGCCAGCGCTGCTATGGCGAACAGGCCGAGGAAGTCGCCGTGGCGCTGCTGACATTTTCAAGCTGCCTGCGTGAGGCCCAACGGGAACAGGATGCCGACGACTACGAACGCCGCGCGATCGACCTGCGCAACCGCAATTGCCACGTGCTGCTGTGAAAGGGCGAGGGGTGAGTGGCGAGGGGTGAGAGCCAAGCGACCAGAGCCAGTGTGAATGGCCGAGTGCCATCGAATCATTGAGAGTCAATTAGGGAACAAGACCATGAATGTCGTTCGACACGGCGACACCGTCCAACTGCACTACACGACATACGCCGCCGATGGCTGTGTGATCGAGACCTCGGGTCAGCGCGACCCGCTGGAGTTTTCCGTCGGCAGTCCCCAGATCATCCTGGGTGTCAACCGCGCCGTCGTCGGCATGCGCCAGGGGGAACGCCGGCGCATTGCCGTCTCACCCGAACACGCCTTCGGTTTCCGCGACCCGCGTCTGCAACAGGTGACGCCGCGGCTGGGCTTCTTGGAAAAAGTGGATGACGGCGACCAACTGACCGCCGACGTTCAGGGAACCGAACTCGACATCTGGGTCCGCACCATTTCGCCCGACGAGATCTCGTTGGATGCCAACCATCCACTGGCCGGCGAATCCCTTGTGTACGAGATTGAGGTCGTCGGTGTGGTCCCCGCGATCGGAGCATTGCCATGACGAAGAAAAGCCACAGGGTCGCACGACCCGTCCGCCTGATCGGTTCGGACCGACACCATGAAAAGTTCCGCCCACTGAAACAGACGCCATCGACAACGGTCCGCCGCCCCGCCAACACTGAGAAGCAATTCGCGAAGGGATCGGGAGTCTTTTTAATGGCGCACGACGCCGCTCCAAAGCGCTAAAGTGGCGACATTTCGGCATGAAAAAGTCTCCCGACCCCCTCGCCTCGAACGACTGATCTGGTCCGGCCCACTTGCGACTTTTTGGAACCTTGCACCATGACGCTGAAACTCACTGCCGCCTCCTTCCTGGCCGGGGTCAAACAAAGCGGGCTGATCAACCCGGACCGCGTGGACACGCTGCTAGCGGAATTCCAGCAGGGCGGGATCAACTGCAACGACTCGTGCGCGATCGCCACGGCGCTGGTCGACCGCAAGGCGCTCACCGAGTGGCAGTCTGACAAGCTGCTGCAGGGGCGGCACAAGGGATTCCTCCTCGGCCGCTACCGGCTGCTGTCGCTGCTGGGGGCCGGCGAGATGAGTGCCGTGTATCTGGCCGAACACATCCTCATGGAGCGCCGCTGCGCCATCAAGGTGCTGCCGGCGAACAAGGTGCAGGACACTTCGTATCTCGGACGCTTCCACCGCGAGGCCCGCGCGGTCGCGTCGATGAATCATCCGAACATCGTCCGCGCCTATGACGTCGACAAACAGACCGAGAGCGGGACCGACATCCACTTCCTGGTGATGGAGTACGTCGAGGGGCGGAACATCGAGCAGATCGTCAAGGAACAGGGACCGCTGGATTACGTGGCGGCCGTCGATTACATCCGCCAGGCCGCCGATGGACTGGGACATGCCCATCTTTCCGGCATGGTGCATCGCGACGTCAAGCCGGGAAACGTGCTGATCGATTCCACCGGCGTGGTCAAACTGCTGGACCTCGGCCTGGCCCGGTTCTTCAAGACGAGTGACGAGGAGTCGCTGACCATCAAGCACGATGAAAAGGTGCTCGGGACCGCTGACTATCTGGCTCCGGAACAGGCGGTGGACAGCCACCAGGTCGATGCGCGGGCGGACGTCTACAGTCTCGGGTGTACGCTGTACTTCGCGCTCACCGGGCACCCGCCATTCACCGACGGCACGCTGGTCCAGCGGCTGCTCGCCCATCAAACCAAGGTGCCGCCTTCGGTCCGCTATGAACGCCCCGACATCGACGAAGTCCTGTTGCAGATCCTCGACAAGATGATGGCCAAGAAGGCGGCCGACCGGTATCAAACCGCGGATGAAGTCTCCGAGGCCCTGGCGCGGTGGCTGATCGAACATGCGTCGGCGGCGTGGAAGCAAAAGCACATGATGATCGTCGCCGCGCTGTGCGGAATGGACGCGCTCCAGGCGGGACAACCGCGTGAGGAGGCCCTGGTCATGAAAGGCAAGGAGGCCAGTGTGCTGACCGATGAATCAATGGCCGACGACCGGTCGCACAGCGACGGCTCCAGTTCCGGCACATCGCCGTCGCAGATCGGTCGGACCCGACCCAACCGGGGTCGCCCCCGTGAACGCCGCCCCGGTTCCAGCGTCCGCATCACCAGCTCGACGACGGACACGACAATCAAGCGTGAGATTGAACCCGTGCAACACGTCGCCTCGCGGCTGACCGGTCGCACCGCCACGGCCGGCAAAGCGTCGGCGTCGATGAACGTCGTCGCGCCCCGCAAGCAGGGCCTGACGATCGAACTGCGCTGGACCGAAACCACGCGCCTGTTCCTGATCGCCATCGCCATGCTGGCCACGATCGTGCTGTGCGGATTCGGCATGTGGTATCTGGTGAATCGCACCAACCCGGCTAACAACGCGACAAACCGGCCCACCCCGGTCATCAACGACACGACCCAGTCGAACCAGTCAAACCAGTCAAACCAGGGCGGCAACGACGCGACTCCGTCGATCCAGGACAACAGCGACCCGGTTCCGGCGTTGAACGCCACGCCGACCTGATCGATTCAATCGTCGATCGCAGGGTCGTGAAGACTCACCACGAGTCGTCGACTTGGCGTTGTGGATTCGGGACGACTGGCGAGGTGTCCCATTCGCTGTCTGCTTCAATTCGCTGCCGGCCCTTCGTCCTGACGGAGAGATCGACAGCGAATTGAAGGAGACAGCGAATGTCAAAATTGGAGACGCACCACATGCTGCAACCTTGCGCTTCGTCTGCTGAGCGGGATCAGATGTCGCTCCCGACGACGGGGGAAGAGGGGACGAGAATCGTCTTCGTCTGTCTTCGCTAGCCGCTGCCCGCTGCCCACTTGGCTCGCTGGTTTCCCGCCCCAAATCACCAGTGCCACGTCGCGTCGCGCACCCTGGCCGGCACGAAGTTGTCGTCCCGCGATTTGCGAAACAGGATTTCCTCCAGGAGCGCCACCAGGTCCGCCGCTTTCAGAAAACCCTGATACAGCGGATAGCAGGGGATCACCAGCGACGTCAGCAGGTCGCGGCCCGGCGAATGGGAGTACCCGAGCAACAGCAGGAGTTGCACCACCTCCAACGCCACTTGGCAGACGTACAGCAGCGCCAGCACGTTCCAGAGATTCCCTGCCGACACGTAGCACAACCAGGCCCCGTATCCCCAGTAAGTGAAGACACAGGCGATGCTGAAGTACCAGCGTTCCAGCATCATGTACAAGTGCATGAACCGGAAATTGCGGTGCCAGAAGAACGACAGATCCAGGTGCTTGCGGCATTCAAACGTCACGACGGTGCGGTCCCAGCGCTTCCGCTGGTTGAACAACCGCTTCCAACCCACCGGGACGTCGGTCAGACAAAAGGCCAGCGGCGCGACGGCGATCCGGTAGCCGGCTTTGAGAATGCGGAGTGTCAGGTCGCCGTCTTCACCGGGACCGACATCCCAGGCTCCGAGCTGTTCCAGCAGTGATCTGCGAAAAGCGCCGAACGCGCCGGAGACGATCGCCAGGATTCCCAGCCGTTCCTGCATCATGCGACCCATGAAGATCGTCTGCCGGTATTCATAAGCCTGCAACCAGGTACACAGGTTGACGAACGGATTGCGGGCCGCGACGCAGGCCGACACCGCGCCGACCGTGGGATCGGTGAACGGTTGCACGATCTCCCAGAGCGACGTGTCGGACAGGTGCGAGTCGGTGTCGACGCAGACGATGATCTCGGCCCGCGTGTAACCCAGGGCCCAGTTCAACGCGGACGATTTGCCGCCGCGCTCCTTGCGGCTCAGGACCAGCACTCCCGCATGCTTGCTGGCGAAGCGCCGCGCCCCTTCGGCCATGTCGTCCGTGGAGCCGTCATCGACGACGACGATCTCCATCCGCGGATACCGGCCCCAGACGGACGCCAGGCCCCCTTCGATCGAGTCCCCCTCGTTGTGCCCCACGAGCAGCAGGCAGATCGACGGACAATGCTCGTACTCGGTCGGCGCCTGCCGTCCGAGCAGCCAGTCCCAGACCGCCAGCCACAGGTCCACCACGGCCATGCAGGTGGTGCAGAACGCGTAGCGCGTCCCGTCGACCATCAGCATGAACCCAATGATCGCCCACAGTTCATTGGGGCGCTGCGAGCTGAGCCAGAGGAGCCAATCTTCGAGCATGGTAGGCCACAAGATCCTTGATGAGTGCCTGATGGGCGGGGAACCTGAAGTTGCACCGCAGACAATGTCCCACGTATTCCAGTTCGGCCGGACGCCACTGACAGTCCAGGCACTGCAGCGGTCCGCGCTGGTATTCGAAATCCGCACCGACGGTCAATTTCTTCGCGCGGCACTTCGGGCAAGCCAGCCCCTCCGCCGTTTCGAAGTCGGCGACCGAACTGACCCAGGCGCACGCGAAGTGATGGATCAGCGACTCCTGCTCGACCCGCCCCGATCCACAGCAGGGACAGCCCTGCCGAAAACTCGGGAGCGCTTCGCACCGCGGACAGACGAGCACCCGGTCGAGCAACTGGGGTGAGAACATGCCCCGGCGTACGGCTTCGGCCAGTTCGTGATCGCTGCCCCGGTTGGTGAACCGCAGTTCGCGGGGATTGAACGCGGGGACCAGGCTGTCCTGCGGCAGGTCCAACGGGGCGAGCCAGCTTGTCAGCGATGTTTCCCCATCCGCGGCGGCCGGCGCGAATGACTCGATGCGCTTGTCCGGCAGATGCGGCAGTATCGGCAGATGCGGCTGTGCCGTGTGTGTCGGTTCGTGGCGAAGCTCGATGCGCCGCCGGGCCGACTCCAGCCGCGCCTTCAGTTCCAGCGGATGGAACGACTTCTTGATCATGTCGCTCACGCCGGCATCGAACGCCTCGACCATGTTGTCGGGATGCTCGCGGACCGTGATCATCATGATGAACAGGTCGTCATCGGACCGGTGCTGACGCATGTAGCGGCAGGCCGCCACGCCATCCATCGTCGGCATCTCCCAGTCGAAGACGGCCAGGCTGGTGTTCGGTTCCGCCAGCAGCACCTGCGTCGCTTCATACCCGTTGGGAACCACGACGGTCTCGTAACCCCAGGCGGTGATCAGCTTGTCCAACAACCGGCGGTAGTCGGGATCATCATCGGCGATGACGACTCGCACCTTCTGGTCTGGCATGAAGAGTTCCCGGTGTTTCGTGGTTGAAGAGGGGGGACGAACGCGGACTGAAGGGCTGTCCGAAAGACCGCGGTCGCGAGGGGGTCGGGGGTCATTTTAATGGGCCCACCCCACGCTGTGGTGCCAAGTGGGGGGCAACGTGGGG
>JANMLE010001464.1:0-2131 GCA_031372385.1 Planctomycetota bacterium
CCAGGCAAACAGTTTCCACAGATCCTGACCGCGGCGGGTGCCACCCTCGACGCGAATCGGCTCGTCCGCCGTCAACACCAGGACATGATCAAGCCCGAGTTTCTGTTGCAGGTCCGCGACGCCGATCAACGTCAGGTTAGACTCCTGCTCCGCCCCGTTCACGGACACGGGAATCTCATCGAGTGACGCGGAGGCGGAACCGGGGGCCGAACTGTCGGGCCGTTCCGATGCGACCAGATAGGTTCCGGCCAGGACAGGCCGGCGAATCATCACTCCCGAAACATCCGAACCGATCGCTTCCAAGTTGAGCGGTTCACGCAACCCCGAGGGACGGGTCACGGCCAGCCGCAGATCGGTCCGGCGTTCGATCGGCAGCAGGATCTTTTGGCCCGCGTGGTAATTCCGTGTCGGCAGCGTTCCTTCCATCAACTGGCAGAAGGTTCGATGGAACACGTACATCGCCCCCGAGCCGCGCAGCAGATTCCAGTTGGAAGTGGCACCGCTGGTGAACATCACCACGCGACCGGCCCCGATCGTTCGTTCGACGGTGAACGGCAGATGATTGTTGTCGAATGCGGCGAGCACGCGCGGCAGACTCCGTTTCGCCAACTCCTCCGGGGGAAGGCTGCGATCCACGAGGGGCAGCGGTGAACGCCAGTTCCACCACGCCGGTTCGATCATGCGGAACTTGCGGTCCTCGTCGGCATCGCGCGCCGACTGCTCCGATGATCGGGCCGACTGGCGTGTCGCATACTGGTCGAGGAACGACTTCTCTTCGGTCAGCCGTTTGGTTTCCAATTTCAACATCGAGTCGAGGACCGCGCCGGACAACTCGGCCCGCACCGCCTTGAAGAACGGGGTCGCTTCGAACAGCGATGCCAGCGACTTCGGGTCTTCGCCGTCGACCAGAAAGAAATCGTGCTGCATCGAGGAGAACTCGGCGTAGAACGCCTTCACTTGCTGGGGTGCCTCTTCCGGCGTGACGCCCAGCGGCTTGGCATCCAGCGGCGCGGGAAGAATGCCGCGTCCGTCGAGCCACGCCCGTTCCTGCCAGCTCACCGGATCGAAATTCCCGCCCGCCAAGATGACCAACGGCCCCCCCTGTTGCACGTATTCGCGCAGGAGCGGAAGCACCGATTCCTCGGGGCGTTCGACGCCGGCGATGATCACCAGCCGCGCCGTTTCGAGCAACTCCTGCGTCAACTGGTCGGGGCGCACGTGCTCGATGTGAATCAGCCGCCGCTGCGCCTTGTCGCTGCTTGTGCGCGGGGCCATCAGATGCCGCAGGGCGTACGTTTCGCCGATCTTGTTCTTTTCGAGGTTCTCTTCATCGCCGAACTGGTCGACGAAAATGACCGGCAGCGACGCCACGATCGGCACCACGATCTGTTGGCGATTGTCCGCGGGCAATTGGTCTGTCGACTGCAACTCGGATTGAACGACCAATGTGGCCACCGCGGAACCGGGCTTGAGCGGGTCGGCCAGAACGTCGAACTGGTGCGTGAATTCAATCTCGCGCGACTGGCCGGGTGACATCTCGACCGCCTGGCTGGCGACCTCGGTGCCGTCGATCAGCAGCCGAGCCTGCACTTCAAATGACTGGTTATCCGCGTTGCCCTGGGAGCCGGCGGCTTCGACCCGCGCCAGCAGCCGGCACCGAACCTCGGCGCTCGCCAAGCCGTCTTCCAGATGGAACCCCGAGACCCACACATTGCTGGAGCGCGACGTGGCCACATCCACGATCTGCATTCCCGTCAGTCGCTGCAACAGTTCGGGAGCGACCCCCGACTGCCAGGCATTGGCCTGCAAGTCGGTCAACAGGACAACCCGCTTCGAAGGGAGGTCCGTCGTCTGTTGGCAGGCTTGATCGGCCTGCTCCAGTCCGGTCCGGACGCTTCCTTCCGTGTCGACGAGTTTGACCCGGTCGAGTTGTCGGCGCGCGTCTTCCTTGTTCGGATAGGCGTTCAGTGTGAAGGATTGATCTTCCGATCCGGCCAACGGGATCACCGTGATGCGGCTCTCGGGCGGCAGCGAGTCGATGAATTCAGCGGCCTTCCCCTTCGCGCGATCCAATAGAGTGCCGCCGAGCGATTCCACACCCATGCTGCGGCTGTTGTCGATCACCAGCACC
>JANMLE010001507.1:0-2583 GCA_031372385.1 Planctomycetota bacterium
TCGACCTTCTTCGATGTGTCGCCCTCCGGGCTGGTGGAGCCCGCCGCCGATCCCCCACGGCTCGCGCCGTGGGCTACCATCTGCCGCCCTCCGGGCTAAGACGACTTTATTCCGGGCTAAAAAGACTGAATTTCGGGCTGAAAAGTCTGAACTGACGCACAAATCCCCTGTCAGGTCAGCGGTGTATGCCTAAGGGGCTGTGCAATTATTGCGTCCGAGTTTGATCGTAGGTTGCGTGGAGTCTTCGGAACGCACCGTCTTCGGAACAGTCAGACCACCAACCGGTGCGTTCCGAAGACAACACGCACCCAACATGCCCCATCACACCCAACAACTCTCGGAAGTAGAAAATGCACCGCCCCTAAGTTCGATGCGCTGGTGATTGGGGGCGGGCCGGGGGAATGACGGCGCGCTGCCGGCTCGTTCGGCGAATCCAAGTGTGGCAGCCGAACGGATCTCGTCGGAAGGAGGAAACCCTGCTAGTATCGCCGGCATGCGACTTCCCTGGTGGATTGATCCGAGCGAACGGCGGCTGACTCCCGAATGGATGGATCGGCCGGATCTCGATGCACAGGCCCACGGAACCGCACTCAACGGATTGGAGCGCATCAACTGGCTCAGCCTGAGTCACCGGGCGTTGTGGCCAGCGATTCGTGACCTGGCACGACGGCATGCCGCCGACAACATCCGCGTGCTTGATGTCGCCTGCGGCGGCGGCGACGTGACGGTGAGGCTGGCTCGGGCCGCGCGTCGAGTCGGGGGGCGCATCGCGGTCGACGGCTGTGACGTCAGCGCGACCGCGATCGAACTGGCAAAACGACGCGCCGAACGCGGTGGCGTCGCGTGCCGCTTCTTTCCACTGGATGCCCTGCGCGATCCCCTTCCGACGGGTTACGACGTGATCTGTTGCTCGCTGTTCCTGCACCACCTGACCAACGACGAGGCCGAAGGGTTGCTCAGCCGGATGGCAAATTCGGCAACGCGACTGGTGCTCGTCAATGATTTGGTTCGCAGCCGCTGGGGCTATCTGTTGGCGCGGGCCGGAACGCGGCTGCTCACACGGTCACCGATCGTGCATTACGATGGTCCGGTCTCTGTGGCGGGAGCTTTTACTCCGAGTGAGCTTTCCGAGATGGCGGCCCGCGCCGGCCTGGTCGGCGCAACGGTGACGCGGCGCTGGCCCGCACGAATGCTTCTTGTGTGGCACAAGCGATGATCCTGCCTGGAACACTGTCGAACACCGCGGCTGCGGCCACCACCTGGGATGCCATTGTGATTGGAGCCGGTGTGCCCGGTTCGATGGCCGCGCGCGAGATCGCTCGTTTGGGCGGGCGGGTGTTGCTGGTGGACCGGAGTCCGTTTCCGCGACGCAAGGTGTGCGGAGCCTGTTTGAATGGACTGGCGCTGACCGTGCTGGCCGAAGCTGGCCTGTCGCGGGAGATTGACGACCTGGGTGGCGACCTGTTGCAACGGTTCTCGTTGCGGTGCGGGTCGAGAACGATCAACCTGCCGCTCCCTGCCGGACGAGCCATCTCGCGCGAAGCCCTGGATGCGGCGTTGGTCCAGGCCGCCATCGCCAGCGGCGTGGAATTCCTTTCCGAAACAACGGCTCACGTCGGCGACATCGTCGGCGACCGGCGCGAGATTCGGCTCTGTCAGGGGCAAGACGTCTGCACGTCGGCTGGTGCCGTGATCGTCGCGGCGGGATTGGGAGCGAACTGCCTGCCCAACACTGGTGAATGGACGACACGCGTCCGCGCCTCATCACGCATCGGAGCTGGCTGCATGGTGGAAGACTCCGGTTCGGACTTCGCTCCGGGAACGATCTGGATGACTGTTGGAAACGGTGGATATCTGGGTCTCGTCCGCGTGGAGGACGGTCGCCTGAACCTGGCGGCGGCGTTTGATCGTGGCTTCCTCCGCCGTTGCGGGTCGCCACACGAAGCCGCGTTGCAATTGTTGACGAAGGTGAAGTTTCCAATCCCCACCCGATTGATGGCGGCGGATTGGCAGGGAACGGTGTCCTTGAATCGGCAAACAACACCCGAGGCGAGCCGCCATGTCTTTCTGATCGGTGACGCCGCCGGATACGTGGAGCCGTTCACAGGTGAGGGGATGGCCTGGGCGCTGCTGGCGGGACGACGCTGCGCTCCCTGGGCCATCCAAGCCATGCATGAATGGTCGGACGAAATTGCACGGGGCTGGATTCGGGAGTATCGCGTACTCATCCAAAAAAGGCAGACGACCTGCCGAGTGCTCAGTCGGCTGTTGCACTATCCTCGACTTCTCTCCGGCGGCCGATCGCTGCTGGGACTCTGTCCTGGACTCACTCGTTATGTCATCAAGCGACTGAATACAGAAGCTCCTCAAGAAACACGTGTCCAACAGAAGTGGTGAGCCGGGCGGCGTAAGCCCAATGGCACTCACTTTGTGGTTTTGAACGCATTAGCCGGCACGCGCTAGCGTCCGGTTTCTTCGATATTCCCAGGAAACCCGACCCAAACGCGTGGCGGCTAATGCGTTCAAAACCACAAATTGAGTTGCATTGGGCGTACGCCGCCCGGCTCACCACATCTGTTGGTC
>JANMLE010001530.1:0-2702 GCA_031372385.1 Planctomycetota bacterium
CCTTCCATGCTACAAATCAGCCGACAATTGAACGCGGAGAGCATAGCGCATGAGGCTCACCGGGAGGAGTTCAGACTGCCAATAAACTCCACAAATCAGCCGTTTTGTCCAAGAAACACGGCGTCAATGACTTATGTCGGACACGTCAAAACGGAAAATGGCAAGGTCGAGTCTGCGGAAAAGGCCGTTGCTGACGCCGAGACCGCAGTGACGGTGGCCGGGACCGTGATCGAACGAGCGAAGGCGATCGCCGAACGGACTGCCAAAGAATTGGCTGATGCCCAGAACGCGGTGGCGGCTCGCGAGGAGTTGCTGAAGCAACAAGAAGCCGCCAAAGAAACGGCGGTGACCGCGGCCAAAGCGGAATCACCAACGATCCGGTCGCTCGCGTTCACCGCCGACAGCCGTCGCTTGGCAGTTGGTTGCGAAGCGGGCGTGATTCATTTTTTCGATGCGGAAGCGGGTAGTTGGTCGGAGTCGCAGGCGAATCATCAGGGATCGGTTCGCGCGATCTGTTCTACTTCGGACGGCAAACTCGTCACCGGCTCCGCCGACCGCCGCGCGTTGGTGTGGAATGCGTCCAGTCAGTGGCGTTTGGAACGTGTCATCGGCGGGGCGAATCAGCCGGAAGTGCTCGTCGATCGCGTGTTGACCTTGGACTTCAGCCGTGACGGCCAATGGCTCGCGACCGATGGCGGGGTTCCGTCGCGATCGGGCGAACTCAAGATCTGGAACGTCGCGGACGGACGTCTGATTCGCGAAATCAACGAGGCCCACAGCGAGACTGTCTTCGCAGTCCGCTTCTCGCCCGATAGCAAGCAGCTTGCCTCCGCCGCCGGAGATCGGCTCATCAAGATCTTCGATGCTCAATCGGGTGAGACCATCCGGCGCTTGGCCGGCCACACCGGACATGTGCTCGGCCTCAGTTGGAAAGCCGACGGTCGGATGTTGATCAGCGGCGGTTCCGACAACGTCCTCAAGCTGTGGGACGTCGAGAAAGGACTTTCTCTGCGGACCATGAAAGGGACGACGTACCAGATCAGCGCATACAAGCGCGACATCACCGCAGTCGCGTTCATCGGCGACAGCGAGCAGATTCTCGCCGCCTCGGGAGACGGAACGGTCCACCTGCATCGCACGACCAGCGACAACGACATCCTGACGTTTGCCGGCTCGAAGGGATATCAGCACTCGGTGGCCGCGACGCCTGACGGCCGGTCCGTGATCGCCGCCGGCAGCGACGGCACATTGCGAGTCTGGTCCGGCCACGTCCCGCAACCCAAACAGACTTTCGTGCCGTGAGCAGACCATATCGGTGCGTCGAGTGCTCTACTTGTTTGCTCTGATGACATCCGTGCATTCGCGCTCCTTTTGATTCGCGCGAACCAAAGCGATTTCCGCGCGAATCAAAAGGAGCGCGAATGGGGATGGCTGTCGAACGGGGCGCACGCCTGACGTCCGACCCGTCCGATTGAGGTGATCGAGACTGCGGCTCTCTCCCACAGCCCAATGATCGTAGCAACAGCGCCCGAACTGAAACGAACGGGCTGCGATCGCTTCGCGGCGTGCAACTCTCGGACGTTGTTGCTGCACAGCCCCTTACCCCACGATTTTCAACGGACTGTGATTGGTGCGCCACACCTTCGTTGAACTGGGCGACGGGGCGGCGGCCGGTGCCATGCGACTCATGAGCCGCGCGGTTCGCCGGCGAAGACGTGCGCCGGCATCGACCGGACGTTGCTCAGGATCGGGCGAAAGCCCATCTGGCCGATCACGTCGCGTTCCACGTCGACACCGGGTGCGACCTCGATCAGTTCCATCCCGTCGGGGCTGAGTCGAAAGACGGCGCGTTCGGTGACGTACAGCACATCCTGGCCGCGCTGCCGGGCGAGATCTCCGCTGAAGGAGACTTGTTCGACGCGATCGACGAATTTGCGGACGCGGCCTTCACGTCGAATGATCACCCGGCCCGATGCCACGTCGATCTGCAGGCCATCCGATGTCATCGTTCCGCAAAACACCAGGCGACGGGCGTTCTGGCTGATGTTCACGAACCCGCCCACGCCCGACAACCGGTTTCCGAACCGCGACACGTTGACGTTGCCTTGCCGGTCCACCTGAGCCGCACCGAGCGCGGCGAAGTCGAGGCCGCCGCCGTCGTAGAAGTCGAACTGCGACGGTTGGTCGATGATCGCTTCCGGATGCACCGACGCGCCGAAGCTCAAGCCGCCGACCGGCATTCCACCGATCGGGCCGCTCTCGACCGTCAGCGTCACGGCGTCCAGCAATCCCCGTTCGGCCGCGATCCGCGCGATCCCCTCCGGCATCCCGATCCCCAGGTTCGCGATCGATCCCATCGTCAGTTCGTCGCACGCGCGGACCGCGATGATGCGGCGTTCGTCCAACGGCATCGGTGTCGCACTGCGGTGAATGTCCCGTCCTTCGGCCAGACTTCGCGGAGTGTAATACGCCGGGTTGTGTACTTCGGCGAATGTCTGATCGTGTTCGCCCTCGCCCGCGATGACGATGCGATCGATCAGGACACCGGGGACGCGGACCCGGTTGGGCACGACCGGTTCGTCGAGCAGTCGTTTCACCTGGGCCAGCACGCGGCCGCCGCAATTCCGCACCGCCTGGGCGATCGGCAGCAGTTCGCCAAGCATCGCTTCCTCGTCCATCACGAGGTTCCCCAGCGGATCGGC
>JANMLE010001547.1:0-2393 GCA_031372385.1 Planctomycetota bacterium
ACAGGATTCACGGAACAGCACGATGGCACGCAGTACTCACACCGCCTCAGGCCGGCCACGAATTTCCCGGAACATTGAGTTGCTTCTGGCCGAGGATGTGCAGTCGCTCGGCAAGCGCGGGGAAATCGTCCGCGTGAAGCCCGGATACGCCCGCAATTACCTGGTTCCCAACGGCCTGGCCACGATGGCGACCGAAGCGAACAAGCGCGCCGTCGTGCGGCACACCGAACGGCTGTCGCAACTGTTCGCACAACAGATGAAGGACATGCAGGCCCGGGCCGATGCCATCGGCAAGTACAGTGTCACGCTGGAAGCCAATGCCAACGAGGAAGGCCACCTGTACGGCTCCATCATGGGCCCCGACATCAGCAAGGCCCTCAAGGCGGCCGGATACGGTGTCGAACCGGATCACATTCGGCTGGACGGCCCGTTGAAGGAACTGGGGATGTACACCGTCAAAATCCAGTTGCATCCGGATGTGAAAACCGAAGTGAAGGTCTGGGTCGTTCCCGCCGCCAAGAAGTAAGTCCGGCCGGTCGCCCACCACAGTTTCAAGCGACGCGCCGCAACTTCGGCGCGTCGCTTCGTTTTTTGATTGTCGTCGTCCGGACCGCATGATCCGAACGGCAATATGTCTTCACTTTGCACTGCTCACTTCTCACTTTGCACTATTCGCTTTGAATTCCCCCTCAAGGACGTTCCTCATGGCTGGCTCCAAGCCTCTCGGAGACTTCGCCGGTGCCCACCTGCCCCCGCAGAACCTGGTGGCCGAACGGAGCGTTCTCGGCAGCGTCCTGCTGGAAAACCATGCCATCGACGAAGTCGCCGACATCCTGAAGGCCGACCACTTCTACAGCGACGTCCATTCGATCATCTACGCGGCGATCGTGAAGCTGAACGAGGCGACGACGAAGGTCGATGCCGTTACACTCGCCGAAGAACTCGACAAGCGCAACCAGCTCGACGACATCGGTGGCGTCCCGTACATCCTGGAAATCCTTGAGGCGGTGCCGCACGCCGCGCACGCGAAGTACTACGCCGAGATCGTGCGCGACAAGTGGATCCAGCGCACCCTGACCAACGTCTGCACCGAGGTGCTGCGCGACTGCTACGAAGGGGCGGACGACACCGCCGACGTCCTGCAAAAGGCCGAGCGGGGCATCTTCGACATCCTTGAGAACCAGGAGATCAACCAGAAGATGTCGATGGACGACATCATGATGGAGACGCTCGATCGGATTAACACGCGCATGGGGACGGAAGGTTCGATCAGTGGGCTTACCACCGGCTTCGAAGATCTCGACCGCCAGACCAACGGGTTTCAGCCCGCCGAACTGGTGATCCTCGCCGCGCGCCCGTCGATGGGAAAGACCGCGCTCGTCTGCAACATCGCCGAAGCGTGCGGGTCGAAGGGAACCGCGACGCTGATCTTCAGCCTGGAGCAATCCAAGCTCGAACTGGCCGAACGCTTCCTGTGCATCCGCGCCAAGCTCGACGGCCACCGGCTGCGCAAGGGACAACTGGAACCGGACGAACGCCACGCGCTGCTCGAAGCCTCGTCGGAACTCAGCCGCCTGCCGCTGTTCATCGACGATCAACCCGGCCGCACGGTCGGCCAGATCAGTGCGATCTGCCGTCGCCTGAAGCGCCGGAACCAGTTGGGTCTGGTGATCATCGACTACCTGCAGTTGATCGAGCCGGAAGACAAGCGCGCCAACCGCGAACAGCAGATTGCCCAGATCACCCGGCGGTTGAAGGGGATCGCCAAGGAAAACAAGCTGCCGCTGATCGCGCTGTCGCAGCTCAACCGCGGCGTGGAACTGCGCGAAGACAAACGTCCGCGCCTGGCCGACCTGCGCGAGAGCGGTGCGATCGAACAGGACGCTGACATCGTGATGTTCCTGCACCGTCCGGATGCCTACAACCCCGAGGATCAACCCGGCCTGGCCGAGGTCATCGTCGCGAAACACCGCTCCGGCCCGACCGGCATTGTCAGACTGCAATGGCGCAAGGAGTCGATGCGCTTCGACGACCACGACCCGATGGGCGACGCCGGCCACGCCGCCAACTTCTGATCGCACACAACGTGGTCCGGACCCCTTCGTCCGGACGAGTCAGCATCAGCCCGCCACGCACGGAGGCCACTCTGGTCGAAGAAGCTCCGGAGTTACCCGTGCATTTCCAAGCCCGTCAGCGTGCCGGTGCTGGAGCCGAACTTGTCGGCCTTGATGTTCATGCGCTGGAGCATGCTCACGAAGAGATTGCTCAGCGGAGGGTTGTTGTTTTCGTCGAAGGCCAGATGTTGGCCGTGCTTGAAGCCGCCGCCGGCCAACAGCACCGGCATGTTCTTGACGCTGTGCTTGCTGGCGTCGGCCAGGTTGCTGCTGAAGAAG
>JANMLE010001553.1:0-2117 GCA_031372385.1 Planctomycetota bacterium
TTCGCCGAACCGGTTCCCGCGGACATCCCCGCCACGGCCATCGCGATCAGCGACCGCCACACCGGTGTCGGCGGTGACGGGCTGGTCCTGATCGGTCCTTCCGAATGGGCTGACGCCAAGATGCGGATGTTCAACGCCGACGGCAGCGAATCCGAAATGTGCGGCAACGCGATTCGCTGCGTCGCCAAGTATGTCCACGACCACGGGTTGGTGAAGAAGCCGGAACTGAAGATCGAGACCGGCCGGGGGATCCTGACCATGCAGCTTTCGACCGGCACCGATGGCAAGGTCGACCAAGTCACGGTGAACATGGGAGCCCCCATTCTCGAAGCCTCCCGCATTCCGACCACGCTGCCGGGGAATCCGCCGCTCAACCTTCCGCTGGAAGTCGCGGGGCAGGTGATCCATGTCTGTTGCGTCTCGATGGGCAACCCGCACTGCGTCACGTTCGTCGACGAGGTGAACGACGACTGGGTGCTGCGAGTCGGTCCGCAGATCGAACGGCATCCGGCGTTTCCCCGCCGGGTCAACGCGGAATTCATCCAGGTGGTGTCGCCGGATGAGTTCATCATGCGGGTCTGGGAACGGGGCAGCGGCGAAACACTCGCCTGCGGAACCGGGGCCTGTGCGGCGGCGGTCGCCGGGGCGTTGACCGGACGGACTCACCGCACGGTGACGGCCCATCTGCGCGGCGGCGACTTGAAATTGGAATGGTCCACCGGCGGCGATGTCTTCATGACCGGGCCAGCGACTGAGGTCTTCAGCGGTGATTGGCGGGGATGAAGTCTGTGATGCTTGCCTCTCAGCCAAACTGACGAGCGGCGTGGGACAATGTGGGGAGCCGGCTGCCGTGAGGCCCGGATTCCGCGACGAAGAGTCCGGAGCCTCACGGCACCCGGCTCACCAAATCGCAACTGCCATTGATGCGCCGACACTCACTTCGCCCTCGACAGCAAGTCGCGATAGATCGTCATCGCTTCGTGGTATTCGTCGAGGGCATCCGCGTTGAGGACACCCTTGTGACGGGCCAGTTCCCGTTCGATGCGGTCGACGAAATGTTCCACTTCGGCCTTCTTCGGGACGAGTGGTTTGCCGGGGATTTCGACGAAGATCGGCGCCGAGTGCGCGAAGCGGATGCGCTGGTCGGGTCGATTCTCGAAGCAGCGGACGATCAACCAGCCCGACCGGTCGAACGTGATGGTTTGATCGACCGTCGCGGTGATGTGGCCGCGCGTCGAAGTCGGCTGGGCGGGAACTTCGGACCAGACCACGTCGCCGTTCTGAATGATCTCGATGCGGCCCAGCGACGAGGTCGATTCCACGACGCCCGTGACTTTCACACTGGCCTTGTCCGTCGTCACGCGAAACGTGTGACCGGCCTCTTCCCCGTTGAACTGCATCCGCATCAGCGGGCCGGTCGTGACGAAGCTGCGTCCCGCCAGCAGATTCGCCCGCCATTTGTCGAATGTGAACTCACCGGGAACATGCACGTAGACCCGGCCGAAGCCGAGCGGCACCGGATGGACTCCCGCCCCGGTCCCCGCCGACGGCATCATGCGGAAGCCGCAGTTGAGGTACGCGTAATAGCTCTGGAAGCCGAAGTCGATCCAGCCCCACTCGGTGAAACCCTTGTCGGTCAGTTCCAAGTTCATCGATTTCGGCGCGGCATCCAGCGTCCACGCGGGAAAGCCAAACTCCGTCCGCCAGCAGTGATTGTTCGCCAACTCGAACAGGTCGACTTTCATCAGCGGGACGATCATCGGCGACCACGCCCACGAATGCTTTTCAAGATCGAGGAACGCACCTTCGGCATGCACCCGTTCGGCGATGCGGCGGACCGGCGGGACACCCTGATCGAGCGGCGTCTTCTGGCCGCAGATCAACACGGCTCCCAGCGTGTGGGACTTGCCTGCGACGGTGAAGATTTCGTACTCGGTGTTGAGCGGGTAGATGCCGTGGAGCGGGTCGACCTTGATCCACTCGGGCTTCGGGGCGGGTTCTTTCACGCGGTTGCCGCTGACGGGACTCGTGTCGGCCGCGGTGACCCAGTGCGACAGCGGCATCGCCACGTTCAGGTCTTCGGCCATGACCAGATTGGGCATGTCCGCCAACGGCCG
>JANMLE010001557.1:0-2053 GCA_031372385.1 Planctomycetota bacterium
GGGCCGTTGGCAGGTCAGCCTGATCGTGGCCGGGCTGATGTTCTCTGCCGGTCAGTTGTATCTCGACCGGGCCATTCGCCGCGCGGTGGCGTTGGGCGGCCGGTTCGAACCGCGCGCCAGCGACCGCGCTGCCGAAGATTCGAGTGGTCGCGGCGGCCCGAGTTTCCTCGCGGCGATCTCTCCGCTGGTGGCAACGCTGCTGGCGTTGAACGTGCTCCCGGCACTGTGTCACTGGGGGGCGACATTCATCGACCCCGGGCAATTCCCCTTGTTGCAAACAGTCTTGGAGAACTTCCCCGAAGACGGGACGCTGGCGATCTTTCTGGGGGTGGCCGTCGCGGTGGTCCTGCTGCGATCCCGACTGAGCAACGTCTGGGGCTGCTTTGGCGACGGCTTCATCAACGGCCTGCTGGCGGTGGGCTCCACGAGCGCCGTCGTCGGGTTTGGATCGGCGGTGAAGGATCTGCGGGCGTTTCAACTGGTCGTTGGCTGGGTGACGCATCTCCCCGGCGATCCCTTGATCAATGCCGCGCTGGCCGTGGCGGTGATCGCGGCGATCGCCGGATCGGCATCGGGAGGCCAGGGGATCGCGCTGCCGCTCATCAAGCCGATCTTTGTCGACGAACTTCACGTCAGTGCGCGGGCGCTGCACCGTGTGGTGGCGATTGCGTCCGGGACGCTCGATTCGCTCCCCGCGAACGGATACCTCGTCATGCTGATCCGCAACATCTGCGGCGAGACGCATGCGCGCGCGTACGCTCCCATCTTCGTCACCACGGTGCTGATCCCGGCCGCGGGGACGGCGGTGGCGATCGCGCTCTTCAAATGGTTTCCGCAGTGGGGTTGAGATTCATTGAGGTTGAACTTGGCGTGACATACCGAACGCTCTTCTGCTGGGTTCCCAACGCGCTGACCGGGATTCGGTTCGGGCTGGGACTGGTGTTGCCGTGGTCTCCCGAGAACTGGCAGTTCGCGATCCTGATCTTCGCGGGCTTCACCGATTTGATCGACGGCTGGATCGCCCGACGGTTGGGACTGACTCCCCGTTACGGTCAACTGGCGGACCCGATCGCCGACAAGACGCTGGTGCTGGGGGCGGTGTTCGTCGTGATGCGCGCCGGCTGGATGTCGTGGCCGGAACTGGCGGCGCTCGTGTCCCGTGATGTGGTGGCGGTCATTCTCAGCGTCATTGCACTGACGTTTGGAATGAGCAACTGGCGCAAGCTGACGCCGCGCCTCTCCGGCAAGCTCGCCACGGCGGGACAGATCGCCGCGCTCGGCGCGTTGTTCTGGTATCGACAGCCGCTGCCCGTCATCGTCTGGACGGCCGCCGCACTGAGCATCCTGTCGGCCTGCGACTACTCCTGGCGGGCCATTCGGGCGGACCGCTCGTGACATGCCTTGCGATGTTGATACTTTGCGCGGCTATCAAGGAGACGATTCCACGTTTAGCCCCAACGCCAACGGCGTGGGAGCGGATGCGGGCAAACCGTTGATCGCTCGCACGCCGTTGGCGTAGCGGCTAAACGTCTCACAACCGCCCGCACGAAGTATCGCGGCCACCTACTTCGGCTTGCGGATGATCGAACCGACGATCACTCCCGCGACTGTCGTCTCGATCATGACCAACACGAACCAGCCGATGGCCAGCTCGGGTTGGATCGGATGGACGGCATAGCCGCCGCAGGCTATTGAGGCTCCCTGCGCCAGACCGAACAGCAGGCCGTACAGCAGGCCGGCGATCAAACCGCGGGACTGAATTTGGATCGAATAGATGGCGACAAACGCGGCGGCGGTCGTCATCACACCCAAGTAGATGACGCCAACCTTCATCTCCGCCTGCGGACGCCAGACACCCGGCATGGCGGCGTACATCGAACTGAAGATCAGCCCGTGGCCGATGAAGTCGAGCACCGACCACACGGCAAACACCGCCAGAAATGCTGAGATTCGTTGTTTCATTGATGCACCCTACTGTCGTCCCGTCGCTCCGCCGACGGGACGTGCGACCACGAGCGTCCAACCGGGTTCGTACGCCCACCGGACTCGGTGC
>JANMLE010001559.1:0-1110 GCA_031372385.1 Planctomycetota bacterium
GCCAGCACGAGGCCGGCCGTGATATCGATCCACGTGTGAAACTCGCTGCCGGGTCCGAGCGTTCGCCAGCCGCAGTCGACGCCGCGCGAGCTCAGGTTGATGGCATCGGTCGGACAAGTGTACGGTTCAATGCAGACCGCCGCACGGTTTGGTGGCGTGAAGGCCACGATTTCGCGGAAGATCGGCGGGCAGGTCTGAGTCACCTGCAACCCGGCCCGCTCGTCGATCACCGTGCATTCGAACTGTGGTCCGTCGCAGTGTACGCCGGTGTAGACGTCGTCCAGTGTGACCGCCGAAACATACGCGCCGTCGCGCAGATCGTGCGACTCGTCGAGATCCAGCAGCGTTCCGGTCGGCAGACAGTCGATTAACTCCCAGCGCTGCGCGGCGGGGACTTCCACCAGGCAGTCGCCCACCCGGCTGTCGGCACCCAAAGGCAGTTTGAAGTACGGGTGAGTTCCCAGTCCCCACGGGAGCGACCGGTTCGACGGATTGCCAATCCGGAAGTTGGCCCGCAGGCGATTGCGGACGATCTCGTAATCGACTTCGATGACAAAGTCGGTCGGCCACAGAGAGAGGCGATCGGGGGCATCGACGCTCAACTGGAACTGCCCGGTGATCAGATCGTCGCGGTGTTCGATCACTCGCCACGGCCGGTCCAGACACAGTCCATGAATGGCGTTGCCGAATTTCTTGTCAGAGGTGGGCAGCGAATAGTCCGTTCCGTCCCACGAGAACTTGCCGCCGCGGATGCGATTGGGGAACGGAAACAGGATGGGAATCCCGCTGCCGCTGGCTCGCTGGCCACCCTCTTCGAAGCCGGGGAGCGCATCGAGCACATCGACCGGCCGCCCGCCGACCATCGCCCGAAACTCAAAGCAATTGAAACCCAACTCCGGTGCAATCCGTGCGGTGGAGCCGGAATGGGGATCGGTGATGGTGAGTACGGACATAGTGTCGATCCAAGGAGCTGCGCGGCGTCGCATCGGGGGCGGCGGAGTATATCACAGGGGCGACACACGAAGCCATTCGCGCGGCCGACGGACGGTGGGTCAAAATGAGTGGCACGCCCTGAGTCTTCGATGGGCGTGGATCGAGGCACCGCGTAAT
>JANMLE010001562.1:0-1985 GCA_031372385.1 Planctomycetota bacterium
GCCAGTATTGGACTTTCTTCAATCCCGAGATCCCTACTTGGGCCAGGCCGGTGACCGGCATCGGCTGGCCCGGCTTCACGGTGGCCGGGTGCGACACAAACCGGGCGAACGTCTTCATCCATGTGTCGACGTCGTTGTTGCCGTTCGCATACGTGTCGTTGGCATACGGCGCGTTGGTGAGGACGATCCGCTGCAACCACTTCACTGATTTGAACCCGTAGGCATCGGGTACGATGATCCGCGCCGGCCCGCCGCGCTTGCCGGACAGGAACTCACCGTTCAGCTTGTAGCAAACGATCACGGGAGGATCGCCCGGCGGATCTTCCAGCACGCGGCCCACCGGCAGCGAGCTCTGAAACTTCTGCTGGGGGTCGTCGTTGTGATAGCCGTAATAGTAGACGCGCCGCAAATCGCTGTCGGGCTTCGTCAACCAGACGATCGTGCGCAGCGGGACGCCCTCCCACAAGCCCATCCCCAGCGGACTGCCTCCGTTGAGGCAGGTCATGATCTTGAGAAACCGGACCGCGTGTTTCTCGGCCAGCTTCATCAAGCCGTCCCAGTCCAAAGCCGTCCCCGCTTCCTTCGACAGTGGCGCGCCGAGCTTGGCGGGTGCGTCCGGATCGGCGACGACCTCCAGCTTCCACGTCTCGCGCGTCATGCCGACTTCCCGCAGCTTTTCGATGGGGTGCGAGTAGGGGAGCGGAGTCCCCCGTTCCACCGTGCCGAATTTGTCGGGCAGGGTGAGGTACTCCAGCTTGGAGATCAGACTGGCCAAGGCCGGGTTCGCGGCGGACTCAGCCCCCGCTGCCGTCCACGGGATCAGCGGCAGTGATGCAGCGCCGACCGCCCCCAGTCGCAGAAAGAATCGGCGCGACAAGGCCAGATGTTCGGCGGCCAGTGATGCTGTGTTGTGCATGGCGTGTCCTTAGGCGAGCGGCAAGAGTTCGCTTCCCCGCCACTGGGCTTGTCCCGGTGGCTCGACGGCTTCTGCACTACTCTTGGCCCCAACAATTCAAATCAAGTAGTGCAAAAGCCGTCGAGCCACCGAGGTCAACTCGGTGGCGGGGAAATCAAGAGTTGCCGGTCGCCTTATTGAACGAGCAGAAAGTCGCGGCTGTTGAAGAGCGCCCACATCAAGTCCTGGGCGGCGGCTGTCCGGTCCATACCGTACGCCTCGAAGTGCTTGTGAGCAACCTGCATCTCCTGTGACAGGTGGCCGTGGCTGGAGCCGGTTTGGGCGAAGCCCCGGAGACAAGGATCAATACAACAGACAGGGGCATCGCGAAGACGCTCCTGCCGCGGCCACCCCGTCGTTGCTTTGGAAAACCCCGCGATCAAGGTCGAAAATCCCGACCGTCAGGTTCTGAACCTCATCATCACGGTCGGGAACGTCGACGCTGGGGTCCAAAACCTCGACATCAGCGTCCAAAACCCCGTCGTTGCGATCGGAAACCGCGAACTTGCGGTCAAGCAACCGCGAACTCGAGGTTCAAAACCTCAACGTTGACGTCCGCGACCTCAACGCCGAGGTTGGCGACCTCGATCGTGCGGTCTGGCACCCCGTCGTAACGGTCAGGGGGTGCTGCCGGTGGTCGGTGGCGCGGCCGGCTTCGGCGCAGCGGGGGCGGTTCGACGGGCGAAGCGGGTGGCGAGGTCTTTCACGAACTGGTCCAGGCCGGACGACGGCGGGGCGGCCTTGGCGAATTGATAGACTTGCCGGGCGTCGTTGTACGCTTCGCCCCCGGCGGCGTGAACCGTGTCGTCGACGAGTTCCTGAAGCTGCGTCAGGGCCAGCGAAATCGGCAGCAGCGCGTCGAACAGATCAAGGTCGCGCTGGGCGGCGTCGAGCACGAACGACTTCGGCAGGAAATCGGGGTTCTGCCGCGCCCCCTCCAGCGCCTTGGCGACGAACCCGCGACTGGCCTCCCCCAGCGCCGGCAGACTCCGCTTCTCGTCCGGACTGAGGTCGATCAGAAACGGCAGCG